>CAVHKC010000170.1:0-3692 GCA_963636455.1 Ruthenibacterium lactatiformans | reverse complement strand
GTATATGCTGTTTTATCAGGCAGACCTTGCATTTTATATCTGGCATCAAAAATACATTCCGAAAAATGTTCTTGAAGAACTTATGGAAAAGTAATGACCAAGTTTTGAAGTTAAAAGTTAAGTTTGAGAAAAATAAAGATTAAGAAGGTCAAAGAGTAAATATTATGCTGAAATTACTGAAATATATGGAAAAAAAGCAATGGATATACATGCTTTTCGTGCTTGCTTTTCTTGTTATCTCTGTATGGTGCACACTGACAATGCCCGATTATATGACCAAGATAACGACATTGGTTCAGACAGGCGGAGACATAAACGAAATATGGAAAGCCGGAGGCGTGATGCTTGCATTTGCACTCGGCGACGGCTTATGTACTGTTGTTGTGGGATTTTTCACATCACAAATTGCCGGAAGCTTCGCGGCAAAGTTAAGGAGCGAAGTTTACAATAAGGTTGTAAGCTTTTCGATGAAAGATATTAACGCATTTTCGACTGCAAGCCTTGTCACAAGGTCAACAAATGACATTATGCAGGTGACAATGGTAATCGCCATCGGACTGCAGATGATTTTGAGGGCACCGATTGTCGCAATATGGGCAGTCTTCAAAATTGCAGGAAAAGGCTGGCAGTGGTCTTTGGTGACGGCAATTGCGGTTGCGGTACTTATTTTGACTCTGCTTGTCATATTGAAGCTTGCCATTCCCAAATTCAGGCTCGTGCAAAGCCTCACCGATAAGCTGAACAGAATCACCCGAGAAAACCTTACAGGCGTAAGAGTTGTAAGGGCATATAATGCGGAGCAATACCAGGAAAACAAGTTCGACGATGCAAACCGTGAAATCACGGCAAACTACCTTTATACAGGAAAAGTAATGTCATTTTTAAATCCTATGATGACATGCATCATGAGCGGCACATCGCTTGCAATTTACTGGGTCGGCGCATATATGATAAGCAATGCTTCTGGCGGCATGGAAAGGATTACGATTTTCGGAAATCTTGTTGTGTTCATGTCATATGCAATTCAAATGATATTGGCATTTATGATGATTGCAATGATTTTTGTTTTTCTTCCGAGAGCGGAAGTTGCTGCGGCACGTATTCAGGAAGTGCTTGATGTGAAAAATGAAATCGCAGATGGTGAAGGCGCTGAAGGGAAAACAGAAGTCAAAGGCAAAGTTGAATTTAAGGATGTTTCGTTTTCTTATCCGGATGCGGAAGAAAAAGTGTTGGAGCATATATCTTTTACTGTAAATCCCGGAGAAACCGCAGCATTCATAGGCTCTACAGGCTCAGGAAAATCAACTTTGATAAACCTTGTCCCGAGATTTTATGATGTTACGGAAGGGCAGGTGCTTGTTGACGGCATTGATGTCAGAGAATACAAGCAAAAAGAACTTCACAGAAAATTAGGATATGTTTCGCAGAAAGCCGTACTTTTCAAAGGAACGATTGCCTCGAATGTTGATTATGGCGAAGAGGAAGGCCGGACAAGAAGCGAAGAAGATATAATCCGCGCGCTTGAAATCGCACAGGGCAAAAATATCATAGACGAAGAAGAAAAGGGAATCTATGCCGAGGTTGCGCAGGGAGGCTCAAACTTTTCAGGCGGTCAAAAGCAAAGAATTGCCATTGCAAGAGCAATATGCAGGAGGCCGGAAATTTACATATTCGATGATTCGTTTTCTGCACTTGACTACAAAACCGACAAGGTTTTAAGAAACGAACTGAAAAAGGAAATTCACGGTGCCACAAATCTTATCGTGGCTCAAAGAATAGGAACCGTTATGGATGCGGACAAGATTGTCGTGCTTGACGAGGGAAAAATGGTCGGCATCGGAACGCATGAAGAACTTATGAAAAACTGCGAGGTATATCAGCAGATTGCCTTATCACAATTGTCAAAGGAGGAATTAGCATAATGCCTGTAAGAAGAAGTGCAGAAAATGCAGAATTTAAATATCTTATTCCTCTGGTTAAATATTTGGGGAAATATGCGGCTCTTATAATAACTGCCATAATACTTGCGGTCTTGGGAACCATATGCACAATTATCGGGCCAAGATATATAAGCCAAATAACAGATTTGCTGACAGAAGGCTTAACGGGTGCGGTAGACCTTGCGGCAGTCGGCAAAATCGGCATAACGCTTGTGATAATCTACGCATGTGCATGGGTGTTCGTCCTTATACAGGGATTTATCATGAATACGGCAACGCAGAAGACAACATATGCGCTGCGCAAAGGCATCTCAAGGAAAATAAATATTCTGCCGCTTAGGTATTTTGACAATTCTCTTATAGGAGATCTCCTTTCAAGAGTAACAAACGATGTCGATACGATAGGCATGACGCTTGTGCAGAGTGTTTCCACGCTTGTGCAGGCAGGAACCCAGTTTGTGGGAGTCCTCATAATAATGTTTATCACGAATTGGCAGATGACATTGGTTGCAATTGCAGCTTCTGTTATCGGCTTCATTCTGCTTGCTGTTATTATGAAAAATTCGCAGAAATATTTTGTTGCACAGCAGGTTTATATCGGTGCGATAAACGGTCATGTAGAAGAAATTTATTCGGGCCATAATATTGTCTGCGCATATAATGCGGAAGCAAAGGAACAAAAAAAGTTCGATGAAATAAACGGGAAGCTTTTTGCAAATTCATGGAAGGCAGCCTTTTTCGGAAGCCTTATGCCTCCGATCATGGCATTTGTAGGAAACCTCGGATATGTTGCCGTCTGCGTTGTGGGTGCGCTTATGGCAATAGACGGAACAATAACATTCGGAACGGTTGTTGCCTTTATGATTTATGTCCGTTTCTTCACACAGCCGCTTCAGCAGCTTGGTCAGGTATTCACACAGGTTCAGTCGACGGCAGCGGCTTCGAAAAGGGTTTTTGAATTCCTTGACGAGCCCGAAATGCCTGACGATTCAAATATCCCCGCCGCACTTGACAGAAACAATGTCAAAGGCGAAATTGAATTCAAGCATGTAAACTTCGGATATTACGAAGGACAGACAATAATAAACGACTTCAGTGCGGTTGCGCATGCAGGCCAAAAGATTGCGATTGTGGGGCCTACGGGTGCAGGAAAAACGACACTCGTAAATTTGCTTATGCGGTTTTATGAAGTTAACAGCGGAGAAATTACAGTTGACGGATATCCTATATCCAAGATGAGCAGGCACGAAGTTCACGACCTTTTCGGAATGGTCCTTCAGGACACATGGCTGTTTGAAGGGACCGTGAAAGACAACATAAAATACGGAAAAGATGTAAGCGACGAAGTTGTTATAGAAGCTGCAAAAACTGCGGGCGTTCACCATTTCATAAAAACTTTGTCAAAAGGATATGACACTGTCCTTGATGAGCATACATCGATTTCACAGGGGCAAAAGCAGCTTATAACGATTGCCAGGGCAATGGTGGAAAATGCGCCGTTCTTGATTTTGGACGAAGCAACTTCATCGGTTGATACAAGAACGGAAGTCCTTATTCAGGAAGCAATGGACAGACTTATGAAAGGCAGAACCTCGTTCATCATTGCGCACAGGATTTCGACAATAAAGAATGCAGACCTTATCCTTGTTATGCAGCACGGTGATATCATCGAGCAGGGAACGCATGAAGAGCTTATAGAAAAAGGCGGATTTTATGCAGACCTTTACAATTCGCAGTTTGACGATGCCGAGT
>CAVHKC010000169.1:397-3730 GCA_963636455.1 Ruthenibacterium lactatiformans | reverse complement strand
GAAAGGCAACAGCATCCGCAAACAGTTGGAAATTGATTTTGTCTGCAATCAGGGCTCCAAACGCTATTATATCCAGTCTGCTTATGCGATTCCTGATCAGGCTAAAATGGAACAGGAGCAAAGACCTTTAATGTTGACGGGAGATTTCTTCAAACGAATTATCATTACCAAAGACACGCCTGCGCCTTATTACAATGAGTCGGGCGTGTTGATTATGAGTGTCTATGATTTCCTGCTGAACGCAAACAGTCTGGAAAATTAGCAGAAATTTTCCGAAAAATTGCAATTCCTTATTGCAAAGCCGAGGGACATCCGGATTTAGCGGGCTGCTGGTCTGTTAAATTCCATGTTCGGGAGGATGACGAATATGTTTGGTGGTACGAATTTAAACATGCTCAAAGAGACTGGGAATATAATTTGGAATTTAAATTCTTGAAAAGCGAGTATGCTGAGGCGATGAGCAAATTAGAACAGTGGAAAGGGTGAACATGAAAATCGTCACTTCGAAATCAGGTGACGATTTTTGTTTTCCCCAACTTTTCTGCAATGTGTTACAATAAACCCGGTTTGAAAAAATTCGGAAAAACACATGAGGCTAAAAGTCCTGATTATTGGACATGGCAGAGTTTAAAATAAATTCAGTCAGGGATAAGCCGCCCAAGAACGGAGAAAATAGAAATGGCAGAAAAGCAGACGATTGACGCAATGTGGGATGATTCCCCGGTTGATGTTTCCACAGAGGTGAATTTTATCTGGTCTATCGCAAACAAGCTGCGAGGCACATATCAAAGCGACAAATATAAGGATGTCATAATCCCGATGGTTATCATCCGCAGGTTCGAGTGTGCGCTTGCACCCACGAAGCAGAAAGTAGTGGAGCAATTCAAGGAAAATCCGTCATATCCTCCAAAGGCTATGTGCCGTTTATCAGGCTATCAGTTTTACAACACAAGCGAGTTCGATTTGGCAGAGCTTGTAAACGATGCTGACCATTTGGCGGCAAACTTCAAGTCCTATATTCAGGGCTTTTCTGCAAATGTCCAGGACATCATCAAGAGCCTGGATTTTGAAAAGCAAATCGACAAGATGGACAAGAACAATCGCCTGCTTAGCGTGGTGAAGGCTTTCTCGGAGCTGGATTTGAACCCTGCAGCGATTGATAATGTGAAAATGGGATATATCTTCGAAGATTTGATTCGAAGGTTTTCGGAAAATGCCGAGGCTGGCGACCACTACACGGGCCGTGACATAATCAAGCTGATGGTCAATATTTTGCTGGCTGAAGGATGTGATGATATCTTCGATGACGGCAAGGTTATAACCGTATTGGACCAATCGTGCGGGACCGGCGGAATGCTTTCCACAAGCTGGAATTTTATTAAACGCTATAATCCGACGGCTGATGTGCGTTTGTTTGGACAGGAAATCAATCCGGAGTCTTATGCAATCTGCCTGGCAGAGATGATGATCAAGGGGCAGAATGCGGAAAATATCTGCTATCAGGACACCATGAAGGCAGACTGTTTCAAGGACATCAAGATGCGGTTTGTGATTGAAAATCCGCCGTTTGGAACGCCGTGGGGCGGAAAGGATGCCGCAGAAGGCGTCGAGCAGGCGGTTTATGATGAATATGCAAAAGGCGAAAAAAGCCGCTGGGGTGCGGGGCTTCCGGGCTCCGGGGATATGCAGATGCTGTTTTTGCAGTCTGCCGTGGATAAGATGGACGACAACCTTGGGCGTGCCGCAATTATCGAAAACGGCAGTCCGCTTTTTTCAGGCGGAACATCATCGGGCGAAAGCCAAATCCGCCGTTGGCTTTTGGAAAGCGATTTGATTGAAGCGATTGTCGCTCTTCCGACAGACCTTTTCTACAACACGGGCATTGCCACATATATTTGGGTGCTTTCCAAGAACAAGAGGCGTGAGCGGAAAGGAAAGATTCAGCTGATTGATGCTTCGGGGTTTTTTAACAAATTGCGAAAATCCCTCGGCAACAAGAAAAATGAAATCTCTGCCGAAAACCGCCAGGAGATTACGAAGCTCTATGCAGATTTTGCAGAAAACGAATATTGCAAGATTTACAAGAATGAAGAGTTTATCTACCGTGAATATACCGTAATGCAGCCGCTTCAAAGAAGCTATGCCGTCACAGAAGAAAGAATAGAGGCAATGCTGTCAAAAGGCTGCCTTTCTTCTCTTTATGATCAGGCAAAGGCAGATGAACTTGAAAACATGGAAGAACTTGCAGGCAAAGATTTGAAGAAGCTTGAAAGCTTCCGGAACAACAAGCCTGTTTATGAAGCGATTCTTGCGGCTTTGAAAGAAGCAGAATCCGAGCGGGTTTATGATTCACCAAAGGAATTTTTGCCTGTGCTTGAAAAAGCACTTGCAAAAGCCACGGCAGACAAGAAGCTCATCGAAAAGATTGCGGATGGCTTGTCCGTGATGGATAAGAATGCCGAAATTCAGAAGGATAAAAAGGGCAATATTCTTTATGATAAAGAAACCAAGGATACGGAAATTGTGAAGTGGGACGAGGATATTGAAGACTACATGGCAAGGGAAGTCCTTCCGCATGTGCCGGATGCAAAGGCGTTCTTTGAAGAGGATTTGAGCAAAAAGAAGCCTGTAATCAAGACGGGTGCGGAGATTCCGTTCACACGCTATTTCTACAAATATCAGCAGCCGACACCGAGCGAAGAATTGGAAGAGAAGTTTATGGAACTGGAGCGGTCGGTATCAGAGCGAGTGTCGAGGCTGTTTGAGTGAGGCGATGTGATATCAGAGCAGTGCAGGACAGCGGGATATCATGTATTTGAAATAGTTGGTTTCTTAATGATTTACCAAACTATTTGAATAAGACGGCATGATATGAGTAATATGAAGGACAGATGAATTGAGTAGATTGGAGCAATCAGTTTTTAAGCGTGAGTCAAAGCTGATTATGTAAGGTAATGTGATATGCGGGAAATGAAAGATAGTGGGATTGAGTGGATTGGAACTATTCCCAGAAACTGGGAGTTGAAAAGGATCCAACATACTATAGAGGAGATTAAAGTTAGCAATTATCCGATTCAGACCGAACAAGTTTTATCTTTAGTTAAAGATAAAGGAGTAATGCTATATGAAGATAAGGGAGATGTTGGAAACAAGGCAAAAGAGAATGTTTCAGAGTATAAACTTGCTTATCCTAATACGCTTATAGTAAATAGCATGAATATTTTAATTGGCTCAGTTGGAATTTCAAATTATTTTGGATGTGTGAGTCCAGTTTATTATGTGTTTAAGGAAACTCCTGAAGCAGATTTGAGGTTTATTAACTATATTTTCAAT
>CAVHKC010000169.1:0-387 GCA_963636455.1 Ruthenibacterium lactatiformans | reverse complement strand
TTTCAATACAAGGGAATTTCAAAAAGAACTTAGAAAATACGCTAACGGAATATTGGAGATAAGATTACGAGTTTCAGCTTCGGATATTTTCAAAAGAAAAATACCACTTCCTGATAAAAATATTCAAAAAGCTATCGCAGAGTTTCTTGACGCCAAGTGTGCCGAGATTGATTCACTTTCCGCCGACATTCAAACGCAAATTGAAACATTGGAGGAGTACAAACGCTCGGTTATAACAGAGGCTGTCACCAAAGGGCTGAATCCTGAGGCGGAGATGAAGGACAGCGGTGTGTTCTATATGACTTCTATGAATGCCAAATATAGATTGACAAAAATTGGATATATCTGTACGAAGCTGTCTCGGTTATTTTCAGCAGAGGATACAGC
>CAVHKC010000168.1:0-3743 GCA_963636455.1 Ruthenibacterium lactatiformans | reverse complement strand
GCTACACACCGGCCTTGAATGCATTGAAGGAGTTCGGACCGAAGGAAGTCTGCGTGTGCACTTATCAGGCAATTTCAGGTGCAGGAAAGACTTTCAAAGACTGGCCCGAAATGGTGGAAAATGTTATCCCTTATATCGGAGGAGAAGAAGAAAAAAGCGAGCTTGAGCCGCTCAGAGTGTGGGGAAAGGTTGACAAAGAAAAAGGCGAAATCGTTCCCGCAAAGGCGCCGCTTATCACGGCACAGTGCCTGAGGGTTGCGGTTCAGGACGGGCATACGGCGGCTGTGTTTGTTAATTTCGAAAAGAAACCGACAAAAGAAGAAATTCTTGAAAGATGGAAGAGCTATTCGGGAGAGCCCCAGAAGCTTGAACTTCCGAGCGCTCCGAAGCAGTTTATTCAGTATTTTGAAGAAGATAACCGTCCGCAGCCTGTGCTTGACAGAGATTACGAACACGGCATGGGCGTGAGCTTGGGACGCTTGAGAGAAGACACACTTTTTGATTATAAGTTTGTAGGTTTGTCACACAATACCGTAAGGGGCGCAGCGGGCGGAGCAATACTGCTTGCAGAACTGCTTGCGGCAAAAGGGTATATTGAAGCAAAGTAAGAGGAAACAATATGAAGGTCAGAACAAGATACGCACCCTCTCCCACAGGCAGGATGCATGTTGGAAATTTAAGAACCGCTCTTTACGAGTTTTTGATTGCACGCCATGAAGGCGGGGATTTTATCCTGCGAATCGAAGATACGGACCAGGAAAGGTTTTTTGAGGGAGCACTTGAAATAATCTACAAAACTCTTGAAGAAACGGGACTTTCATATGACGAAGGCCCTGATAAACCCGGAGAGTGCGGCCCGTATGTTCAAAGCGAGCGTGTGAAACAAGGCATATATATGGACTATGCCAAAAAGCTCATCGAAAAAGGCGAAGCATATTACTGCTTCTGCACAAAAGAACGCCTTGAGGGTTTGAAGCAGACAATCGGCGATAAGGAAATTTCCGTATATGACAAGCATTGCCTGCATCTTTCCGAAGAAGAAATCCGGAAAAATCTGGAGGCGGGCATTCCGTTTGTAATAAGGCAGAACAATCCCACCGAAGGAACAACAACCTTTTCGGACGATATATATGGCGATATAACGGTTGAAAATTCGGAGCTTGACGATATGATTCTCATCAAGTCCGACGGATATCCGACATACAATTTTGCAAATGTTGTAGATGACCATCTCATGGGTATTACGCATGTTGTAAGAGGAAACGAATATCTTTCTTCGACGCCCAAATACCTGAGGCTTTATGAGGCTTTCGGCTGGGAGGCTCCTGTTTTTGTCCACCTTCCGCTTATTACGGATGAAGAACATCACAAGTTAAGCAAGAGGTCCGGACATTCTTCTTTCGAAGATTTAATTGAACAGGGATTTTTGCCTGAGGCAGTCGTGAATTTCATTGCTCTTTTGGGATGGAGCCCCGAAGGCAACGAAGAGATTTTTACGCTTGACGAGCTTATCAAAAACTTTGATTATAAGCATGTTTCAAAATCCCCTGCGGTTTTTGATATGGTGAAGCTTAAATGGATGAACGGCGAATATATCAAAAATATGGATTGGGACGAATATAAAAAATATGCCCTTCCTTATGCGAAACAGGTCATTCATAAGGAACTGGACCTTGACAAGATTCTTGAACTTATGAAGACACGTATCGAAATATTCCCGGATATCTGCGAAAAAATCGATTTCTTCGAGGAACTTCCGAAGTATGATACGTCCATGTATGTCCACAAGAAGATGAAAACGGACGAAAAGATTTCGCTTGATATTCTGAAGGAAGTTTTGCCTGTTTTGGAAGCGCAGGAAGATTATTCGCTTGACGCTCTGCATGATGTTATCATGAATTTCATTGCAGAAAAAGGTGTGAAAAACGGAATCGTGCTGTGGCCTTTAAGAACAGCCGTTTCCGGGAAACAATCAACGCCCGGCGGTGCCTTTGAAATTATGGAGATAATCGGAAAAGAAGAATCGATTGCAAGAATTAAAAAAGGCATAGAAATGCTTGAAAATGCGGCAGACTAAGCCGCATAAGGGAGCAAAAAAATGGATCACAAAGAAAAAATGGCGCAAGGACTTCCTTTTTCACCGAGAATGGATACTCTCCCCGAAGACAGATTTGCCGCCGAAAGATTCACATATGAGTATAACAATCTCCCGCCTGAAAAATGGGGAGAAAGAAGCTGCATGCTGAAAGGATTTTTCAAAGAATTCGGAGAGCTTTCACAAGTGATTCCGCCGTTTCGGTGCAGCTACGGATTTCAGATAAGCATCGGGCACAGCACATATATAAACGGCAATGTTACAATGTCCGATGCGGGTGCGATAAACATAGGAAATCATGTGCTTATAGGGCCAAACTGTGCAATATATGCGGCTTGCCACCCTTTGCACCCCGAAACCAGAGCCGGAAGCTTGGAATGCGGAAAGTCCGTAACAATAGAAGATGATGTTTGGCTGGGCGGAAATGTTGTTGTTCTTCCGGGCGTGACAATCGGCGCAGGAAGTGTCATAGGTGCGGGAAGTGTTGTGACAAAAGATATTCCGGAAAATGTGATTGCTGTAGGAAACCCCTGCACCATTATTCGCAAAATCACAGAAGAAGATAAAAAGGAATGTGCAAAGGGCGTTTTGTTTTCAAAAGAAGATTATGAGTTCATGGAAACTTATGAATGGTAAAACCATCAAAAACTGCTTTTGACATGAAATCATATCGGAAGAATTTCTTCCCAAAAAGGTGAGGGAAGAGCTGGTTTTTCATTTATGCTTTTGTCATAACTGATTATGAGTTTGTTTTTCGCACGTGTCATTGCAACATAAAGAAGGCGGCGTTCTTCTTCAATTTCGGAAGCTGTTAAGGCTTTTGCGTGTGGAATAAATCCGGCATTGAGCTGCGGAATGAAAACAGTATCAAATTCAAGCCCCTTACAGGCGTGCATTGTCATGATATGCACGCCTTTTTTTATTGCTTTAGAAGTTCTATCAGCTGCTGATTGGTCATTGCAGATGCAGTCATTGATAAATTCAAGCCATTGTTTGTTTGTCTTGAAATCTGCGGCTGTACTTTCAAGCAGACTGAGAATGCTTTTAAATTCCGAAAAATCCAATTTTTTTTCCGCGGCATATTCTTTAAGACATTTCTCATATCCTATTGCATGTCGTATATACTTTATTGCGGCAAGCGGAGGGCATTCGGCAATGAATGAAAGGTCGGATTCAAGCTTTTTTATGCGTTTAATCATATAGGGCTTATCTGAATAAAAACGGTACATGGAAGCAAGAAGCAGTGAAGAGGAATTGCTGCATGGAGAGGTCGAATTTGAATTTTCGGCACAAAGAGAAGCCCTTGAAATATATCGGAGAGGCTTGTTTATAATCCTAAGCAGATTCTGCCTGGCAAAAGAAGTTTCTTTCCCTGAAATCAGATTAACGGCTGTGCGGATATAGGCTGTTATATCTGCACAAATAAAATGCTCATACGGATTGGGTATTTTTTCTTTTGCTGTATACGGAATGTTTTGCTTTTTCAAATGTGCGCTCAAAGTGCAGGCTTCATAAGAATTTCTGAAAAGAATCGCAATATTCGAAAGGTCTTTTTTAAGGCGTGCAGCCTCTTTTAGCTTGCCGCATATAAAAAGGCATTCGTCATTTACTGTTTCAAAATCCTTCAAAAGAACAACTTCATTATCAT
>CAVHKC010000167.1:0-3781 GCA_963636455.1 Ruthenibacterium lactatiformans | reverse complement strand
TCGATGAAAGGGGCGTTGCCGTGCTTAAGGATTCGGAAGGCGAAGAAATCACCAAAGGTACGGACGGAATCTATAGAGTGGAAAATGAGCCGCTCCATTCAATCCGATTCGTGAAGACTTCAACCTATGGTGACAATATCACGCTTGAAGGTGCCGAATTTTCACTCACCGGTGTTTCAGATTACGGAACAAACACCAATGCGAGCGGAATATCAAACTCAGACGGAATCGTGGTTATCGAAGGGTTAGAGCCCGGAACCTACCAGCTTAAGGAAACAAAAGCTCCGGAAGATCACGAGCTTAACACGACTGCCTACAAAGTAACCGTAAGCAAAGACGGAGGCTTTACAATCGAAGGCCTTGGAACGACAACAATAGGAACAGCAACTCTTTACGATTTTAAAGACGTGAAGAGCACAGGTACAGTAAAGCTTACCAAGGTTTGGAAGGATGATTCCACAAACAGTAAAAGAACAGTTCCGGACATGACGATTTCAACCACGAAGCCTTCAAAGAACCCGAACGGATATACAATTACATTCGATGCAAACGGCGGAAGCTTCACGATTGACAGCAAATCTGCGACAACAAATGATATTGTATATTCGGGAACAACGAAATTAAGCGGAACATATTACACGCCGACAAGCACTTCGGGAACCTTTAAGGGCTGGTATACGGCTGCAACAGGCGGAGATGAAGATACAAATGTAAACAAAACGACAGGTGCAATCACAAATGCCTTGACGGAAGATATAACGCTTTATGCGCAGTATAATACATCCACTATAAAATATGCGGTTTCGGTCTATGGAATCGAAGAGGATGATGTTGTGAAAAACTATGATTCCTCTAAAGCAGAATATACTACAGAAACGGGCGGACTTACCTTCGGACCGGCATGGGGAGCTGATTATGTTTCAAGCTACAAATCACACACGCCAACCGGTACAACATCCTCGAACCATGCTCACAGATGCATTCATAGTGACACCTGGTCAGAGATAATTGCGAACAATAAGCTGGATCCTTATATCTATGAGCAATGTATTGAAGAAGGCTGTACGCAGACCGTAGATCTCAGCAAGAACGACACAACCTCGATACTTAACGAGAACTTCACGGCAACGATAAACGGTGACGGACCGAGTGCGCTTTATAATGAGCTTTTACAAAAAGATAGCAATAACAATACTGATTACAGTAACCTTAAATGGAACCTGACTGCCACAAACGCAGGCGGATGGGCTGAGTCTAATATCAGAGCAATGCTGAATGGCGGAACAAATTACACGAACGGTAACTGCCTGTATTACACTCTTCCTTCGGAATTGCGAGATGCAATAGGACAGAAGGCAGTAAAGTATGATTCTGTTTATAATGACACCAGCGGAAAAAGCACTCTCACATGCTATGACTATCTCTGGCTGTTTAGCTGCCAGGAGATGGGATATACATCTTACAGACCGAATGAGGGAAGCACTTACACAAGGTATGGAGGAACATCCACACCGTCATACGTACCATACCAAGTGTCACGAACTACCGGTTCAGCCACTGGCACTTCCGCGTGGGCGTGGCTGCGCTCGCCTTATACTAACATTAGTCTTAATGCGTACAGCGTCAGCAGCGGCGGCAGCCTCTTCAGCTACTGTGCGTACTACGACGGCGGCGTCTCGTGCGGCTTCACGCTCAAACGGTGATGACGCAAGTCATAAATAAGTGAGCGCCGCATAGAGCAGGAAGCAAAAGCAAGGGAGTGCGAAGCGAAGTCTTCGCACCCCGAGGCGGGAAGAGAAAGAGTAAATCAGGAAACAATCGGGTTTCCGCCCTTAAGGGCGGCGAAAAATTTATGGCAAAAAAGTATCAAAAACCACAGCCCACCGGGCGGGAATATGTGGATGCCGCCAGGGCATTCAACGAATATACCACGCATATGCTCATGAAGCTTCCCGAAAAGTGGAAAGAATATCTCTTAAATCCGCTTCATGAGTCGGCAGATAGGGTGGAATCGCTTGCGATCAGAGCAAACAGAATCTACCTAAACCCCGACAAACTGGAAGGCGAAGCTTTAAGAAACGCTTATGAGCAAAGAATGGAACTTTTGAAGGAGCTTATCAGGGAAATGGATGTTTTCGAAAGAAAGCTGATCCATCTTACAGATCATATCGAGCTTATGCAGGATGAATCAAAAAGAATGCGTGCGATATTAAGGAACATGATCAGAAGAGAGCTTAGGATGCTTTTGAAAGAGAAAAAGATAGAAGTGAAGTATGAAATTTCGGTCAAACAGCATATAAATGAGTTCGAATATACAACCACAATCGGGACCAAGTCCGTGAAATTGGGGATGACGCCCCGCAACAAAGACCGCTGGATCACTCTTGCACAAAATGTGGTGAATGAAACGGTCAAAAGGCTCAGGGCTGACCAAGCTCAGCTTGCAAAGCTTGTAAATTAATCAATTATGTGCCAAAGGGCATTTGATTGGCGCCGCAGACTATATATTCGGGACGCCGTGTCGTTTGTTGTTTTGACTTCCGCGTGGGCGTGGCTGCGCTCGCCTAATACTAACAATAGTAATAATGCGTACAACGTCAACAGCGGCGGCAGCCTCAACAACAACAATACGAACAACAACAACGGCGTCTCGTGCGGATTCTCTTCCAGAAGCCGAAAAATGTGTGGCTGTAAGGGAAGGCATGGTGCTTCCTATACCGCAAAAAGGGTTTTTTAAAGCCCTAAGCGGATGCCATTGGAAAGTAGGTATTTTTAAGTGAAGGAGTCTGCGGCGATGTTTTGTTTGGAAGAAAGATGGATTGTGCCAATTCTTTCCGAAAGGAAAGGATTGGAAGAGCATACTTGATATAAAATGGCGGATTTTGGAAAATTTATTGAAAACATAAATCGGGAAATGACGGAGGAAATCCTTTGTGAATACGATTATTACATGAAAAATCCCTACTGGAAATATTGTGCGGAATTCAAGCTTGAAGATATTTTCACAACAGACAGCGTATACCTTGCTGCAAAGAGGTGCGCACAAGGATTTGCAAGGAAGAATGACACATGGGCTTTTCAAAAAAATGCCTGGACAGAAAGCAAAAAGCTTTGCGACAAGGTTTTAAACGGAAGCTTCAAGCCGAAGTACTACCGCACAAGAAGCATAAACGAAAGAGGAAAGATTAGGATAATAAAACCCCCTACTTTCGAGTGCAAGGTGGTGCAGAAAGTTCTTTGCGACTACATCATCCGCCCTTTGCTTGAGCCTAAGATGATTGAAACAAACTATGCTTCGGTCAAGGGCAGGGGAACGAAGAAGATGTATGAAGACATCGAAAGCACTCTGAACAATTTGATAAACAGATTAAGAAGCAGCGGTGAGCCTTTGGATTCGTTTGTGATTGTGCAAAGCGATTTCAGCGATTATTTCGGGAGTATCGATATCGATATTTTGATTGAAGATATCTTTGCAGAATTTATCGAAGACAGAAGGATTTTGGATTTGATTCGCTCCTTCAGCCCGGACAAGAAAGGTCTTTCGCTTGGGAATGAAGCTTCGCAGATTCCTGCTTCCTACTTTCCTTCGGCATTTGACCACTGGTGCAAAGACAAGATGGGATTTGCATATTTCAGATATATGGACGATTCGCTTGCGATCATAAAAAAGGAAAAAGAAGATGAGTATATAAAGACGATTTTTGAATACTGCAGAAGACTTAAAATTGTTTTGAAGGAAGAAAAAATCAAAACAATTCCTTTGGGAAAGCCTTTTATATTC
>CAVHKC010000166.1:0-3799 GCA_963636455.1 Ruthenibacterium lactatiformans | reverse complement strand
TTCCTCAATCTGCCGCAGCCCGATTTCCAAAAAGTCAGACAAATCATTCATCTTACGTTTTAAAAATCCCGATTCAAGATAAATCCTTCCCCAGCCTTCTTCTTTGCATTCCGAGAGGCAGTAAACGATTCTTTTGTTTGCGGCATATCCTGCCGCCGTATAAAACAATGCGCTTATTCCTGCACACACGGACTTATCGCCCGCGTGCCCTTCGAATGTGAAGGCTGTAGTGCTTTTATCTTTCTTGATTGTTATTGTTGTCATATATCCTCCTTAGTGTGTGGGTGCTGTCTTTTCGCTTGCGCTTACGGATTCCATGTCGGGCTTGCTCCTTTGTGCCAGTGCCTGACCATAAGGTGTCATAGGCGTTTGCGCTGTCATCATCGCATTTGTCATTGAGCCGTTCCCTGCGGCACGCGCCCCGACAGCGGCAGATGCTCCGCCTCCTGCGCCTCCTGCCGCGCCTACTGTGCCGTCTGCTCCCATTCCTGTAAGCTGCTGCACAATCTGTGCGTACTGCTGTACCAATTGCAGAAGCTGCTGGTTTTGTGCAATCTTTTCTTTTATCTTTTCAATTCCTTCAAAGTCCATCATGTCAAGTGCCATCAATGCCTCGTCCGCTCTTTCGGGATTAAAGAAGCCCAGCTGATAAAGGCTGATTGCCCTTTCGTTTTCCTCCACTCTGGAGAAGGGATTCTTCTTCTGCGATTTAATCTCAAGGTCAAAGACAGGCTGTCTGAACATATCGTTTCCCATTGCGTCTATTCCGTTGAACTGGTTCTTTATCTGAGCGTTTGAAAACCTCACATAGTCTGCCTGACCGTTCGGAAGAAGCACACGGAAAGCCCTTTTGACATCATAAAACTGCCTCATGGTTTCAATCACAAGTGCGATGATATCTTCATGCGCCACATAGGATGCAGCTATCATGTCCCTGCTTGTTTTGTTTCCTGCTTCCTGCAATGCCGCAATGCCCGCCGCAGCCGTCACGCCTCCTGTGCCGCCGCCTGTCGTTACATCACGGTTATTCGAGGTTTCCTTCATCTCGTCTATCTTCATCTGCCTTATGTCCGCATAAAGCCCCGAAAGCGGCGACTGTGTAAACTCCTGCAGCCTTGTGTTGTCTATCGCGCCTGCAACATCGATTATCTGTTCGTTCAAGTCCTTAAGCTGTTCCTTGTTTATGTTAAGGCTGTCGGAAGCAAACCACCGCTTCCTCGTGTTTATAAGAGAGCTTTCCAGGATATTTGCATCCAGCATATCGATGTAAAGCTGAGGGTCTCTGCACATGGAAACATACCCGAAGCCGCACGGCGTTCCCTTTTCGGGAAAGAGCACATCAAACACGACAGGATACTGCCCGTGCTCGTACCATCCCGTCTGTGCATACTTGGGGTCATCCTCCGAAGCATAAAGCACGGTATTTCCCGTAAACTTCACATAGTGCAGAACCGTTTTGTTGTCGTCTGTAAGCACTTTATAATACCAATCCACAACGACAGTCTTTTCGGATGTGTCTATCGACTCGTCATACTTGTACTGCGCAACCGTCACCGCATCGCCTAAGTTTTCATGCTCAAGCTGAGGATATTTCATTTTCAGAGAATCGTTGTTCACCAGATGAGTGATGAATAGATTCTGACTGTTTTGTATGTCTTCAATGCCCGGTTCCCAGAAGATGTTCAAAAGGTCTATTGCCTTTATGTCCACATCTCCTATGCCGTTTTCCTTTGTCGGATTCCACCCGACAATATAAACCGCCGTCCCGTGCTTAAGCTTTTCATATGCGTTCTGGCTGTACACCTTCTTGAACTGATTCTTCTTAAGCACCACAGGGAGTATCTCCGTCAAGGTCTTTGCACTTTCCTCATCAGACGCTTCCCTCGGAAGCACTATCGGTTCAGGGAAGTTGTCCATTACATCCGCATGCTTGCTTACGATTGTCGACACAAGCCATGCGCTTGACGGTCTCGGGCGTGGTGTCTGCAAGTCGTCAAAGTCTGTTTTGGGCTTTTGCTTTCTTATCTCTTCCCAGTGCCTCATCTTCCAGAACTGTTCATCCGAAATCACACGGTTTTCAAGATTTGCCTTGCCGTTCTTGTACTTGTTAAGCACGGCAGTTGCCTCGCTGATTACCTCTTTTGTTATCTTCTTCATGGGCTGAAGCACTTCCCCTTTTTCTTTTTCTTTTTCTTTGACTTGTGCTTCGTCCTTTTCTTCGCCCTGAAGGTTTTCCTCTTCCTTGATTTCTTCTTCTGCGTTTTTCTTTTCGTCTTCTGCCGTTTCGTCGTCTCTTTTTGTTTTGAGGCGGTCAAATATTCTTGCCATACTGTCTCCTTTTTCTATGAATTTATTCTGTACCACTCATACGGGTCGTATGAATTCTCATCCATTATGTCTAACGGGTCATATACCAAAAGCCTCTTAGCCTTGTTCTGTCGTGGTGCAATCGGATTTTCCATGCAGATATATCTTAAGGCGTCATAGATATGGTCTTCTCCGTCTGTGTCGACATCCTCTATCTTCGTATCGTCATAGACAAGTGCAGGAAGCGTCCGTATGAAATGCCTGCAATGACTGAAAACATAAAGCATGGGGATTCCGTCATCATCAAACGCCAGCCTGTGATGTATCTGCATTTTGCCGTCAAGCCTTGCATTATCACCTTTCCTGAAGTACACCATCTGCCTTTCAAACAAAGAGCCTATGCTTTCCGTGCCTTGCGTTCCCCAGATTGCAGGGTCTCCCACCCTGTGAATCGTGCGCCCTTTGAGGTTTACATCCGTTGCCTCTATCTCTTTAAGCTCCTTTGCCACCTGCACAGGCTCCATCATGACACCTCTGTTCGGCGTTCCCGTACATCCGTAAAATTCGCGGATATGATAAAGCCTCCGCTCATGGTCTACCGCATACCAGCCAATCGCAAACGGTCTTGAATACCCCCAGTCCATCGTGCACCACACAGCCCAGTCCTTTGGGATTTCAAACGGGTCTATGACATGCGTGTTGATTCTGTCTTTATAGTGGTCTGAATCGTTCACCCACTCGGAGAACACCTGCCCGGAGAAGGTATCCCAGTCACCGTAAAGCAAAGCCTTTCTTTCAGCTTCCGGAAGCGAAGCAAGCCTCGTTAAATAATCGGGGTCGTTTTCCAACAGAATTTTATTGTCGAAAACCGTTGAAGGCACAAAGATTCGGCTCTTCCACCTCGTCACCTCCCTGCCGTCGGGGAATCTTATCCTGAAAGGCTCCCAGATAGTCTGCATGGGCTTTGCCGCCGTTACGAATCTTTCCTTCACCCAGCTGTGCCCAATGCCTCCGGGGTTTGCCTGCGCCCTGATATAACATCTCGTGCCCGGACCGTTCGGACGGTTTCTTGAAAAAAGATAGCTGTACTCGTCCCACTGAAACTGTGTAAGCTCGTCAAAGTCTATGAAGTCGTATCTCTTACCCTGATAGTTGTGTCTGTCCTTTGCATACTGCAAAGAACCGAAGTATATCTTTGCGCCCGATGGAAATGTCCACACATGCTTTGTGTCGTTGTATTTTGCACTTTTATATGCCGGCTTATAAATTTCCGTTGAACGGTCTATAAGCTCCGTAAGCTGCGGATATGTCTTTCTAAGTATCAATCCTCTGTAATGCGGAATCTCCACCTGCCGCAAGGCTTCGGCAAGAGCGCAATCACTTTTGCCTCCGCCTGCCGCTCCGCCGTATAACGCCTCGTCTTCAGGTCTTTGCATGAATGCCGCCTGCCTTGCCTGAGGCGTCCAGGTTATATTTTTTTTAATCGCTGCAC
>CAVHKC010000165.1:0-3831 GCA_963636455.1 Ruthenibacterium lactatiformans | reverse complement strand
CCTTTGCCGTCGTCTGGCTCGGAAACCTGATATTTTTCACATTGCCCCTGAGGAACATTTTTCCGCCGTGCATTCCGGTGCATGGATAGTTGCTCACTATAGGCCTTCCGTCTTTGTTAAGGCCTAAAACAACGATAATCCCGCCTGCCTGATACTCACCCAAGAAGCTTCCCGCTCTTCCTCCGATGATGATTGCGGGCTTCTTTTCTTTGTATGCCTTCATGTGAATTCCGGCTCTGTATCCTGCATTTCCGCGAATATATATTTCGCCGCCTCTCATCGCATAGCCTGCCGCATCGCCGATGTTTCCGTGCACAATGATTTTTCCGCTGCCCATTGTGTCTCCGACAGCATCCTGAGCATTGCCATTTACCGTAATTGTGGCACCGCTTAGATATGCGCCGAGTGCATTTCCGGGAATCCCGTCAATTGTTATATCCTTACTTCCCATTCCCGCCGCAATGAACCTTTGTCCGATGCAGCCTGTTATTTCGCACTTCTTCTTGCTGTTTCTTATATAATCGTTGAGCTCTTTGTAGCCCATGTTTGCGGCATCAGTTTTCATAAAATTACGCCTCCTATTTTATATCGTCCTTGATAAGAAAATCAATCCAAAATCCTGCATAAGCACTGTTTATTATTTGTATATTTTTTTGTACTCATGCTGACATGATTTTCTCTTGCTTCATACAGCTGTTTTCGCCCCTGCTTTGAATTTTAAACCGGTTTTGTGAACTTTTCTTTCCTGTATGTTCTTCCGAAAGCAAACAGGTTCGGGGACTTTTTCACGCTTTCAAAGTCAATATCATCAAGCGGAATATGATTTCTAATCAGATTTGTGTATATTCCCGTTCTTTGCACATCACCAATAAGAACAAAGCCCGTCAGATATCCGTCTTTCATATAAAGCCTTTTTACGCCGTTTTCTCTTTCTTCTGTATAAGAGCTTCCGCCTTCTTCTTTGGAAAAACTGTTTCCGGCTGTCATTGCATGAAGCCCGAAAAATCCGATTGAGTTCATGGGCATTGCATTTTCAAATGCCTTATCTTTTCCTGCCATGTTGTTTCCGGCGCAAAATCCCTGCATATATGCATTCGGCATGATTGCCATAACCTTGACTTTTCCGTCTGTCATATCCGTGCTTTCGGTGCAGTCGCCTGCCGCATAGATGTGCTTTAAAGATGTTTTCATGTGTGAATCAACCGTTATTCCCCTTGTGCAGTTTCCGCCTGCATCTTTTACAAGCCCGATTTCTGCACGCACGCCGACAGCCAAAACAAGTACATCAAAATCAACTGTCTTTCCGCTCTTCATGAATGCCTTGTTTTCTTCGAATTTTGCGGCTGAATCGGAAAGCATGAATTTCACGCCTTTTTCTTCCATGACATGCTGCATAAGCTTTGCGCTTTCTTCATCCATTATGCTTGAAAGCACTCTGTCTGCAAGGTCGCACACTGTGATGCTTTCGCACTTTTCATAAATCCCTTCGGCACATTTAAGTCCGATAAGGCCCGCTCCCACAATCAAAACTTTTTTCTTTTTTCCCTCAAGAGCCTTTTCAAGTGCAAATGCATCGTCCAATGTCATGAAGCTGTACTTTTCTTTTACTTTTTCAAGCCCTTCCATCGGCGGAACAAAAGGCGATGAGCCTGCCGCAATGCACAAGCTGTCATATTTGAGCTCCTCTCCGTCGTCAAGCGTTACTGTTTTCTTTTTCGGGTCAACCTTTTGCGCGCTTCTTTCGTAAATAACCTTGCATCCGTTCTTCTCGTAAAAATCATCCGAACGGTAGGTCATATTTGTGGGATTAGTCTTTCCTTCAAGATAATATGAAATGAGAGGTCTGCAGTATGCGGCATATTTTTCCTTTGAGATTACCGTTATTTTCCCTTTTTTGTCATATTCTCTTATGCCTTCTATACAGCCTGTGGCAGCTGTTCCGTTTCCGACAATAATATAATTTTTCATCACTGTCACCTCTCTTCGTAGACTATAGCTTTGTTGGGGCATCCTTCAACACAGGCAGGCGCCCCGCTTGCATTTTCAAGGCAAAGCTCACACTTGTTCACCACTTCATTATCATCTTTTATGAGTGCTCCGTATGGGCAGACAAGAATGCATGTAAGGCAGCCTATGCACTTTTCGTGGTCGATTTCCACCACACCGTCCTTTTTGCTTAAAGCACCCGAAATGCAGCTTTTTATGCAGATCGGATCCTCGCAGTGCCTGCAGGATACTGCAAATGTGATATTCTCATCGCCCTCGACTCTGATTCTCGGGAATATTTCTTTGCCCTTCAAAGCCTTTGCCATGCCCTTAATGCCTGAATTGGCATATGCACAATTATATTCACACAAATGGCAGCCTAAGCACCATTTTTCATCAACATATACTCTTTTCATTCTCCCGCATGTGAGATTCCTAAGATCTCAAGCTCCTTTTCTGTAATATTAATGCCCCTTAGCATCAGTCTGTTTCCTTTGAGTGCCTCTATCGAGTTTATGCCCATTCCGCCCATAAGCTCCTTGATTTCATGTCTCCATGCAGTCATGAGGTTCACAAGCCTTTCAGAGCCGATATCGGGATTCAGCCTTTTTACCAAATCAGGCCTTTGGGTTGCGATTCCCCAGTTGCATTTTCCTGCCTGGCAGGTTCTGCAAAGGTGGCAGCCCATCGCCAAAAGCGCCGCTGTTGCCACATAGCAGGCATCCGCACCCAAGGCAACAGCCTTCACGACATCAGATGCCGAGCGGATGCTTCCTCCCACGACAAGCGAAACATTGTTTCTTACGCCCTCTTCTCTGAGCCTTCTGTCAACGGCTGCAAGCGCAAGCTCGATGGGAATTCCCACATTATCCCTGATCCTTGTGGGTGCCGCACCCGTGCCTCCTCTGAATCCGTCGATTGCGATTATATCTGCTCCGCTTCTTGCGATTCCGCTTGCAATCGCCGCAATATTGTGAACCGCCGCAACTTTGACAATAATCGGCTTTCTGTACTGCGTTGCTTCTTTTAGCGAAAAAACAAGCTGCCTTAAATCTTCTATCGAATATATATCATGGTGCGGTGCAGGCGATATTGCATCGGAACCTTGCGGTATCATTCTTGTTCTCGAAACATCAGCCGTAATCTTTCCTCCCGGAAGATGTCCTCCGATACCGGGCTTTGCGCCCTGCCCCATTTTTATTTCTATTGCGGCGCCGGTATTCAAATATTCTTCATGAACGCCGAATCTTCCGGAAGCAACCTGAACTATCGTGTTTTCTCCGTAGCAGTAAAAGTCTTCATGAAGTCCGCCTTCGCCTGTGTTGTAGAAAATTCCAAGTTCCTTTGAAGCCCTTGCAAGGCTTTCGTGTGCATTGTAGCTTATGGAGCCGTAGCTCATTGCCGAAAACATGACAGGCATCGAAAGCTCAAGCTGAGGTGCAAGCTTTGTGATGATTTTTCCGTCTTTGTCTCTTTCGATTTTTTCTGGCTTCTTGCCTAAGAAAACCTTCGTTTCCATCGGCTCTCTCAAAGGATCGATCGGAGGGTTTGTAACCTGCGAAGCATTTATCAGGATTTTGTCCCAATAAACGGGGAATTTCTTCGGATTTCCCATCGAGGAAAGCAAAACGCCGCCGCTTGAAGCCTGCTTGTAGATTTCTTTGATTGTGTCCGGCTGCCAGTTTGCATTTTCTCTGAAAGAACATTCGTTTTTCACGATTTTCAAAGCATGCGTAGGGCAAAGTGTGACGCACCTTTGGCAGTCCACGCAAAGGCTTTCGTCGCTTAACATCATTTTGCTGTCTTCATCGTAAGAATGAACAAGATTCGAGCACTGCCTTTCGC
>CAVHKC010000164.1:0-3833 GCA_963636455.1 Ruthenibacterium lactatiformans | reverse complement strand
ATTCGGGAAGAAGCGGAAAGCTTGTTATCGAAGAAGAGGAAACGACATCCGAAGAAACAACGACGACGGGGAATCAGACCGAAGAGGCAAAAGATTACGGGTACAATCAAATGGACATTGATTTTGCAGCCCTTGCCGCATCCGAAAGCGATTCAACAATCAAGGAGCTTGACGAATATGTAAACTCTCTTACGGCTTCAAAAAAGAACAAATATACCGGGCTTTTCAAAGGAAAAAACCTTATCATGATTTGTGCGGAAGCATATTGCCCGGCATTTGTAAGCGAAGAGCTGACTCCGACATTATATCGAATGATTCACAACGGATTTTATTTTTCGGACTTTTATCAGCCTACATGGGGAGGCTCGACTTCAACAGGCGAATATTCCATGCTTACGGGATTGATTCCCACGGACGGGCTTGATTCAATGCAGCAGACAATCGGCCACAATATGTATTTCACGATGGGAAATCAGCTGCAAAGGCTTGGCTATTTCAGCGAGGCATATCATCCCGGAGATTATGATTTTTACGACAGATATCTTACTCATGAAAATCTGGGATATTCAAAATTCCTTGCATACGGAAACGGGCTTGAGGACATAACAGGCGAGTGGACGGGCGACCAGATCTGCTTTGACCTTACGATGGATACATATGCTTCAAAACAGCCTTTTTCGATTTATTATATGTCAATCAGCGGCCATTGCACATATGATGCCGACAACTACAAGGTGGGCGAATATTTGGACCGTGTAAACAGCGTTGTCGGCTCAAATTTCATGGATGTGACAAAATATTACATCTGCTATCAAATGCAGTTTGAAGAAGCATTAAAAACAATGATTGAAAAGCTTGAAAAAGCGGGCATTGCAGACGATACGGTTATATGCATAACAGGCGACCATTATCCCTACGGCCTTGATTATGACACGTTCGGAAATACGCAGGATTATGTTGCCGACCTTTTGGGCGGAGACCACAGCACGCATTGGGCAAACGATGTCAATTCGCTGATTATTTGGTCGGGAAGTCTGGAAAATGAACTGAAGGAGTACCAGACAGAAATTTCAACGCCGTGCTACAGCCTGGATATTGTGCCGACACTTTCAAATCTGTTCGGCGTTGAATATGATTCAAGACTGCTTGTGGGAAGAGATGCGCTTTCGGACACAGATCCTTTGGTTTTGTGGCCCGATTACAGCTGGAAGACAGACAAGGGAACTTATGATGCGACAAGCGGAGTCTTTACGGCAAATGCCGACAATCCGCCGGAAGACGAAGCAGCATATATCGAAAAAATAAATACGAAAGTTTCAAACAAATTTTCATTTTCCTCAAATGTGCTGCACAGCGATTATTACAGGGCACTTTTCGGAGATGATACGGATAATTGAAAATGGCTTTTTTGAAGCAGGAGAATGACAGTTGTCGGAATTAATTAATACACAGATTGGGTTTCAGCGATGAAATTAAAATCGAACAACATAACATAAGGCTTTGTGATGCATTAGAATGTGCAAAAAAAGGGAACCTGGAAGAAAAGTTGGAGGAATTTCACGTGATAACGAATGAAAAAATTAAAAATCCCCGCGAGCTGGAATTTGCCATATTTTGTATTGAAAATGTTGCGGCAAAGCTGGGTGTCGGTGCGGAACTTGTCTATCAGGCATTCACCGAAAAGAGTGACATTCTTAACGGGTATATTGTGCCTGAATATGAAATACTGCATACACAAAGCAAGGAATATATTGTTAATGACCTGCTTGATGTAATGAAAGAAAGATGTGTGGAATTATGATTTTATACCACGGTTCTTCTGTGAAAATTGAAAAGCCGGATTTAATTCATTCACGCCCGAATGTTGATTTTGGGCGAGGTTTTTATGTCACACCTATATATGAACAGGCTGTTAAATGGAGCAGTAAATTCAAGCGCCGCGGATTGGATGGAATTATTTCCCAATATGAGTTTGACGAGAGCAAAGAAAGGGAATTAAAGGTTCTTAAATTTGATTCTTATTGTGATGAATGGCTGGAGTTTATTTTGAGTTGCCGAAGCGGCAAAGATTCAACAGATTTCGATATAGTTGAGGGCGGCGTAGCAAATGACAAAGTGTTCAATACAGTGGAACTTTTTTTTGACGGTCTGATTGATAAGAAAGAGGCGCTTAATCGTCTGCGTTATGAAAAACCGAGCATGCAAAGTTGTTTCAGAACAGAAAAGGCGCTTTCTTTGCTGCATTTTGAAGGGAGCAAAAGCGTATGATGGCAAATCCGATTTTACTTCAAAAAAAATATTGCCGTATTGTCGAACTTTTTGCGAAACAACAAAGTGTTTCACTTGATGAGGCATTAAAACTTTTTTACAAATCAGATGTTTACAAACTGTTGCGTGACGGTGTTTCCGATATGCATTGCATGAGTGATGCTTATCTGGCTGAAGAATTGGCGATGGAATATGGCGGGAAATAGATATTTTTTGAAAGCTTCTATTGAAAAATCTAATATGCAAAATAACTTTGAAAAAACTAACAAAACCACAACCAAATCGGCTTATCATATTGAGCTGGAAAAAATAATAAAACGAAACAGGGAGGCGGGGAAGCTTCCTTCGCTTCTTTTGCACAGCTGCTGCGGTCCATGCAGCAGTTATGTGCTTTTTTATTTAATGCGGTATTTTGATATTACCGTGTTTTTTTATAATCCCAATATCTTTCCGGAAAAAGAATACGAACACAGGCTCTTTGAGCAAAAAAGGCTTATCGACTGCATTAACAGTGTGGGAAAAATCGAGTTTCAAATGAATGACAGGCTTTATGAAAGCAGGGCATGCAGTGAGATTAAGCTTGAAGAGGTGCCGTACAGGCATGGGGAATTTGAAGATATAATAAAAGGTTTGGAAGGTGAGCCTGAACCCGAAGGCGGAGCAAGGTGCAAAAAATGCTTTGAGCTTAGACTTTTAAAAACAAAGGAACTGGCTTCGGCAAAGAAATTTGATTATTTCGGAACGACACTTACCGTAAGTCCTCACAAAAACGCAGTTCTGATAAATGAGCTGGGAGAAGAAATAAGCAACATTACGCAGGAAACGACAGAAACAAAAACAGCCGGAAACACAAGAAAAGAAACAGAGGTTGCGGCAAAAACACTTTTCCTGCCGTCAGACTTCAAGAAGAATGAAGGCTACAGGATTTCAATCATCCTTTCCAAGCAATTTGATTTATACAGGCAAAATTACTGCGGCTGTGAATTTTCGAAGTACGTCTGACTGTTAAATTTTAAAACATGAGTGAAGCTGTATATATTTTTTTCAAGGCTTTGGACGCTTTGAAAAAAGGATGTTAAAAAATGTTTGTACAGATAAAATACTTGCATTTGAACAGGCATGTTTTTATATTTGTACATTATAACCAAAAATTTGTTTCAAACCGATGATAATAAGTACTTGTATAAAAACATAAATGTATATATATTTATGCATGTAAAAATAAAAAAGCTTGTAAAACCGCAATTTTATACAAAAGAATAATTGACAAAAAATTAACAATGTTATATATTTGCAGAGGTGAGAAAATCATGAAATACATCCAAATCGAACAAAATGAATATGTTGAAATTATAACACTTAACCGCCCTGAGGCTTTGAATGCACTCAATTCGGAAGTGCTTGAAGAAATTGATGAAGCTTTCACGAAGATTAATCCGGCGGAAACACGCTGTGTCATTATCACAGGCTCGGGCAATAAGGCATTTGCGGCAGGCGCCGATATTTCCGAAATGTCTTCTCTTACAAAAGCTGAGGGTGAAGCCTACGGCAAAAAAAGAAATGAC
>CAVHKC010000163.1:0-3864 GCA_963636455.1 Ruthenibacterium lactatiformans | reverse complement strand
CTTTGATAACAGAAGGAGCACCGTCAACAAGTTCCTTAGCTTCCTTAAGTCCGAGACCTGTGTAGTCACGAACAACCTTGATAACCTTAACCTTGTTGGGTCCGATTTCTGTTAATTCAACATCGAATTCAGTCTTTTCTTCTGCTGCTGCAGCTTCAGCACCGGGAGCTGCCATAACAACACCTGCTGCTGCGCTTACTCCGAATTCTTCTTCACATGCTTTAACTAATTCATTTAATTCCAATACAGACAATTCCTTGATAGCTGCAATAAATTCTTCTGTAGTCAATTTTGCCATTTTAATTTTCCTCCGTTAATATTCATAAGTGCACCCGTTTGCGGTGCCTGCATACATTGCTTTTCTTTTTTCTGATTAAACAATGCAATGATAAACTGCTTTAAAAAGGATATACCTTTAAGCTGCTGTCTTACTCTGCCGGTGTTTCAGCTTCTGCCGGTGCCTGTGCCTCGACCGGAGCCTCTGCCGGTGCTGCAGCTTCTGCCGGTGCACCGCCGTTTTCGGCAATCTGGTTAAGCACACGCACAAGATTTGTAACCGGTGACTTGAGACTTCCGAGCAATTTTGAAAGAAGTTCTTCTCTTCCCGGAATATTTGCAACAGCATTGATTCCTGCCGCATCAAAGTATGTGCCTTCGACAACACCCGACTTGAACTCGAGCTTGTCGGCTGTTTTTGCAAACTTGCTGATGATTCTTGCCGATGCCGTTGCATCGCCTTTGGTGATTGCGATAGCTGTCGGTCCGTCAAGATCCTTTTCGAGTTCAGCAAAAGGCGTATCCTTGATAGCCAGCTTAATCATTCTGTTTTTGTATACTTTGTATACAATTCCGGCTTCTCTCATCTGCTTGCGAAGCTGAGTGTCCTGCTCAACGGTAAGTCCGCGATAATCAACAAGAACAGCTGAAGCGGCTCCGTTAAGATGCTCGGAAATTTCTTTGACGATAGGCTGTTTTAACTCTACTTTTGCCATTTCTTTTCCTCCTGTTTTTATAGTTTGCCGACGAACAAAATTCAGGCATTTGAAATATTCCGCTCTTCATAAATCAGCGAAGGCTTTCTTCCTGCTTTTGCCCGCTTATGAGGAATATATAAAGTAAAATCCCTCTGCGTCCAAAGACACAGAGGGAATAAATTACAATTCTCATTTCCTCGGCAGGTTGATTTCACGTTACGGCTTTCGCCACCTGCTGTCTTCGGCATGTGAAAACTTAACATATTGCACATTTGATGTCAACTGTTAAGATATTCTTTTTGATATTTTGCAAATAATTTTCGCTTATCCGACAATTTTTGCAACATTGAGTCTTACGCCGGGTCCCATTGTGGAAGACATTGTAATGCTCTTTAAGTATGTTCCTTTCAATCCCGCAGGTTTAGCCTTGATGATAGCTTCCATAAGTGCATTGAAGTTTTCTTTGAGCTGGTCTGCAGTAAAAGATGCCTTTCCGATAGGAACATGCACGATATTTGCCTTGTCAAGTCTGTACTCAATTTTACCTGCTTTAATATCGTTGATTGCTTTTGTGACATCCATTGTTACTGTGCCTGCCTTGGGGTTGGGCATAAGACCTTTGGGTCCCAAAACCTTACCTAATCTTCCGACAACGCCCATCATATCAGGTGTTGCAACAACAACATCATAATCGAACCAGTTTTCGTTCTGAATCTTAGGAATAAGCTCTTCTGCACCAACAAAATCCGCGCCTGCTGCCAAAGCTTCTTTTTCCTTTTCGCCTTTTGCAAAAACGAGAACTCTGACTGTCTTTCCTGTTCCGTTGGGAAGAACAACAGCACCTCTGATCTGCTCTTCGGCATGACGTCCGTCACAGCCTGTTCTGATATGAACTTCCACTGTTTCATCGAACTTTGCCGTTGCATATTTCTTTACGGTGTCGATTCCTTCTGCCACATCAAAGAAAGTATCTTTTTTGATATTTTCCTTTGCGGCATAATACTTTTTGCCATGTTTCATTTTGTTTACCTCCTGTGGTTACGGCGGCATAAGCCTCCCACTTTTTATATCAAGGATTAGTCTTCTACAACTACTCCCATTGATCTTGCTGTTCCGGCAATCATGCTCATTGCCGTTTCAAGACTTGCGGCATTAAGATCCGGCATTTTGGTTTCTGCGATTTTCTGAATGTCCGCTTTTGAAATCTTTGCAACCTTTGTCTTGTTGGGAACACCCGAACCCGACTGGATGTTGCATGCTTTCTTGATAAGTACGGCAGCAGGCGGTGTCTTTGTTACAAAGGTGTAGCTTCTGTCCGCATAAACAGTGATAACAACAGGAATGATCATTCCCATCTGGTCTGCTGTTCTTGCGTTGAATTCCTTTGTGAACTGTACGATATTAAGACCGTACTGGCCAAGTGCCGGTCCTACGGGAGGTGCCGGCGTTGCCTTGCCTGCTTCTATCTGCAATTTAATATATCCGTCAATTTTCTTTGCCATGAGATTTATTTCCTTTCTGTGCTCGGCACATTTACATCTTCTTTATATCCATGAAACTGATGTCTACCGGTGTTTCGCGGCCAAACATGTCAACATTTATTGTGACCGTCTGCTTGCTTTCATTTACGGCTGTTACCTTGCCCATAGTGCCTTCCCAGACACCGTTGATAACAGTCACAAGATCGCCTGTGTTGAATGAGATGATAATCTTCTCTCCGGTTGCAATCAAAGGCTTCATCTCCTCTTCCGTAAGGGGCACCGGTTTTGAACCGGGTCCCACGAAGCCCGTAACTCCTCTGGTATTTCTTACAACATACCAAGTGGAATCATTCATTACCATATTAATAAGAACATAACCCGGGAACTGTTTTTTCTGCACCTGCTTGCGGACGCCGTTTTTTATTTCGATAACATCCTGCATTGGCACTGCAACTTCCAAAATCTGATCCTGAAGCTTTCTGTTCTCAATGGTTTTTTCAATGTTTGCTTTGACCTTATTCTCGTATCCGGAATAAGTGTGCACAACATACCATTTTGCTTCTGCCATGTATTCTCCTTATGAAATCAAGCCGATTAAAGCTGTAATGCCCGTGTCTAACAGTTTGACAATAACGCCGAGGATAATCGTAACCACAATTACCGCAAGGGTCTGCTTGGCGGCACTTTGCTTTGTGGGCCATATGACTTTTTTGAATTCAATCTTCAGGTTCTTAAAAAAATCACCTTTGGTTTTCTTTTCTGTAGCTTCCATAAATTCCCCTTATCCGCTGCTTGATAATTACTTTGTTTCCTTATGCATTGTGTGCGTTCTGCAGAAAGGACAATATTTCTTTGTTTCCATACGATCGGGATGATTTTTCTTATCCTTCGTCATATTGTAGTTTCTGTTCTTGCATTCCGTGCAAGCAAGTGTGATTTTCGTTCTCATATTACCTCCGCAATCTTTCGATGTACTCTTGAAACATTCCTTCACCTGCTTTTGCGGCCGATGAGTGCTTTTTTCTTAAACAAGAGTTTCTCATTTTATCGCTTCATTGCCGATTTTTCAGCATCTGAAACGTTTTTATTTTCTTTACCGCTGCAGGCACAAAAAGCTTTATAAAATCAGGCTTTTCATTTTTCTGCTCGCGTAATAAAAAAAGAGCTTTTGCCCTTCGCCAGGTAAATATAACACAGCCGGCATTCCGAGTCAATGATTATTTTTTTTCGTGACCGCAACGGTGACAGCAACCGGCCTTTTTAAAATCACTTGATTTTATCTGAACAATCGTGTAAAGTAAATGCTCGTAGGAATTCGGAGAAATACCCAAGCTGGCCGAAGGGGCTCCCCTGGAAAGGGAGTAGGTCGTTAATAGCGGCGCGAGGGTTCAAATCCCTCTTTCTCCGTT
>CAVHKC010000162.1:0-3877 GCA_963636455.1 Ruthenibacterium lactatiformans | reverse complement strand
GTAATAAGAAGTGCCGCCAAGGAAATTCTTCCTGCATTGAAAGAAGAAATAGATAAAGGCCACAAGCATGTTGCGGTGACAATTGCAGCCGGAATTTCGACCGACACAATCAGAGATTGTCTTGATGATATTGTTCCCGTCTTAAGGATCATGCCCAACACACCCGTTTTAGTCGGCGAGGGAATGATTCTTCTTACAGGCGATGAGGCGTATTTTGACGAATTCATGAGCCTCTTTTCCGAAGCCGGACTTTTTGAAATATTACCCGAAAAGAATTTTGATATCACAACAAGCATAAGCGGCTGCTCGCCTGCATATGCTTATATGTTCATAAGTGCGCTTGCAGACGGTGCCTGTCAGGTAGGCGTCGGGCGTGCGCAGGCCATAAGGCTTGCGGCTCAGGCTGTTTTGGGCTCTGCAAAAATGGTTCTTGAAACAGGCGAACACCCCGACAAGCTCAAGGATGATGTCTGCTCGCCGGGAGGCTCGACAATCGTTGGCGTGAATGCGCTCGAAGAGCACGGTTTCCGCTATTGTGCAGCCGAAGCCATAATCAAATCCACCGAAAAGAATCTTGATCTCGGAAAATAAAAGGTGCTTTTTAATGTTTTTTTAAAAGCCGGCTTAACGCCGGCTGATTTTAAAGTATGTTATTTATTTTTATTTTTCCACCGTCATGCTTATCACATTGCAGCCCTCGTCCGTATATTGATAATTGATGTCCTTTGCGGCATGCTCTGCCAATTTGCGCGAAATATCATCCATTCCAAGAAGCGGATTTGTTTGCTTTGCCTTCCATGCAAACTGTATGCTGCATGTTCCCTGTCTTTCCGCATATTCCAGGCAAAAATCCACCTGCGCATTTTCGTCAAGCACGGGGAAAATTGTCTGAAGATAAACTTCTTCTATGGCGGATTCTATCTTGTATAAAAGCTCCGGCGTGAAAAGCTTCTTAAGCGCAAATGCATGAATTTCACTGATAAATCCAAGGTAATCCAATTCATTTTTACAGAAGCTTTTTTGGATTTTGTCCAATCCGTTTACAAAACAACGGGTCAGCTCTTTTTGCGGATTGTTGAAAATCTGATCGGGTGTGCCGTCTTCGTAAATCACGCCCTGGTCCATATAAAAAACTCTTGTGGACACGGACTTTGCAAGTCGCATCTGGTGGGTGACAATGAGCATTGTCATTCCGTCTTTTGCAAGTTTGTTGATGACTGCAAGGACTTCTGCAACCATGGTCGGGTCAAGTGCGGATGTCGGCTCGTCAAACAAAATTATCTCAGGTTCCATGGCAAGCGTTCTTGCAATTGCGACACGCTGCTTTTGACCGCCCGAAAGCTGGTCGGGATATTTGAGCTTTCTTTCTGCCAAACCGACTGCACGCAAAAGCTTCATCCCACGCTCGTATGCTTCGGCTTTGGAAAGCTTCAGAACCTTCATCGGTGCATACATGACATTTTCGATGACATTCATATGCGGATAAAGATTGAAGCTTTGAAAAACCATTCCCATTTTGCGGCGCACCAAATGAAGTGGACAGTCTTTTGCACATATATCCACACCGTCTACGATGATTTTGCCGGAAGTGGGCTGTTCCAGACGGTTTAAGCACCGCAAAAATGTGGATTTTCCGGTTCCGGAAGGGCCGATAATCGAAATGACTTCTCCCTTGTTAATTGTGGCATTAACATCCTTCAAAGGAACTGTGTCCGGAAATTCTTTTCTTAAATGCTCGATCGTAATCATGCTTTTATCCCTCCGCTTTCTACGGTTTCTTTTGCCACATCGGGCGTGCTTTTCGGTGCAAGCTTCTTTCGCAAAAGCTTCATAAGCGAAAGCAAAAGTGAAGCAATCACAAAATAAATAATAGCAATGATAATAAGCGGCACAATCGCTTCATATGTGTTGCTTCTTATTATGTCGCCCACTTTGGTCAGGTCGTTTACGGCGATATATCCGACAACTGCTGTTCCCTTCATCAAACTGATAAGATTGCTGAAATATGCAGGAAGCATGGTTCGAATCGCCTGCGGCAGCACAATTCCTGTGAATGTCTGGTTTTTTGTAAGCCCGGATGCAAGTGCGGCTTCCCACTGTCCTTTGTCAACGCCTGAGATTCCGCCTTCGAAAAGCTGCGCCATATATGCGCCGAACACAAGTCCGAAGCCGATAACGGCAACAAGTATGTTTGAAATATCTGATCTTCCGAAAATTATATAATAAAGAATCATCAATATTACAACCACCGGAAGTCCCTGCATAAGCCTGGAATAAATATCGGAAATTGCTTTAAGCACCTTGGAATTAGACATCGCCATAGCGCAAAATGCAGCTCCGAGCAAATTTGCAAGAACAAAGCCCGAAACAGTGATGAAAATCGTAACAAGCAGGCCCCGAAGAACATCCATCCAGCGGTCTTCTTCAATCAAAGTTCGGTAGATGCTGTTGGCTATCGTGCTTTTTCCATTATTATCTGAATTATCTTCCGACGAATTGTCGGATTCTTTATCTGCCGTAACAAGTGCAGGTGTGTCGAAATTTTCTGCGTTAACAAGCGGCACAAAGGTCTGTGTGTAGTAAAATTCAGAAAAGTTTACACTCTTTCCTCTCTCTTCTGTCCACGAGATCTGCCCTGCCGCAAGGTCATATCTTCCGGTTGTGATTCCGCTTAATATACCTGCAAAATCAACATCTTCAATATGCAGGCCATAGCCGTACTCACGGCAGAAGCCTGCGATAATATCGATTTCATATCCCACACTTTTGCCGTTCAATTTGAAAGAAAATGGCTTTAAGGTGCTTGTTGTTGCAAGCGTCAAAGTTCCGTTTTCGCCCGTCTCCGGAATATCCACATTTTCCCAATCATGCGGGAACAGCCAATATTCCTGCTTTTCTTCCAATTCTCCGTTTTCTTTGAGTTTCAAGATATATTCATTCAGTTTACTTCGGAGCGCATCGCCTTTTTCCGTCTTTGCAAAAACAGTGCCGACATCGTATACCGCAAGCGGCACATCCAGATATCCGAGGTTTTTGTATTCCTGAACAAGTGTATAATAGCTGACCGTCGGAAGTGCGGCAAAGCTTATCTTGTTTTTTTCGAGTGCAAGCGCCACATCCGTAATGCTGTTGAAGTACTGAATCTGAGCATCCGGAATTTTCGCCAGAATGATTGCATCCTGCGGTGTTCCCGTCATAACCCCCGCTGTTTTTTGCGAAAGCAAAGCCAGGGTATCTTCTTCGGATTCCGAATCCGCATATGTTACAAACGAAGTGCCAAGCAGAATAAAAATTACTGCCATAACCGCCATCGCGCAAAGCATGCGCCGGCATATTGTTTTTTTTCTAAACATTTTAAATACTCCCTGCAAAAGCCGAATATTTCAAAACAAATTTAGGATATTCTACCATCTTTTTTTCAGAACATTTAATAATTTTGAAGCTGCTGCCGCATGGGTTTTTAGTTGATTTTTTTATAAATTTTTACAGATGTGCTTCAAAGAGCCTTTTATTGTACACATTGCAATGTAGAATGTGAAAACCCCGATAAAAGTTCATATGAACTTTTCAGATGTTCATGAATGGAAAGAGAAAACATGAAAAAAGTGCGGTTTGCATACAGATAAACGGGGGTTTTGATATGTTTATATTTGGGGCGGCGTTGTGAGCATTTCTGTTGATTATTTTTGTATTAAAAGTTTAACTAAATAATTCAAAGCCGGGCATTGCCCGACTTTGATGTGTGTTAAATAGGACTTCAATTTGTACTAAAAAAACGGCAGGACTCACCTGCCGTTTTCCTTCCAATGAGCCATCGGGGACTCGAACCCCGGACAACTTGATTAAAAGTCAAGTGCTCTACCACCTGAGCTAATGC
>CAVHKC010000161.1:0-3877 GCA_963636455.1 Ruthenibacterium lactatiformans | reverse complement strand
GATAAAGTGCGTGTAATGAATCAGATACAGACTGAAGTTAAGGGAATTCGGACGGTAAAATATAACGGGGGAAATGATTTATCTTATTACACCTATTTAAAAAACTGCCATTATCAGGTGCAGGCACATTTTGAATGGAACTTAAACAGAGATGAATTGAAAAATGACCGTTGCGAAAACAAACATCACAATATTGCAAAACGCATGATCGAAAAAGGCGGAAGAAGAGATGTCTTTTTGGGAACAAGGGAATGTCAGGCATATGTTGAACCATGCATATTTGGAGAAGGTTGCGGAAATTATGATGATTTGGATGAGTTGTCGTTTGGATTAATGTATCACGGAATAACATACCCCGATGAGGCATTTTCAGAAGAGACGAAAGGTAAAATGACTGTAAACTTCTGGAAACCCAAAATGAAAAAGGGTGTAATTGAATTTCTGCGCCCGGAGCAGTGCCAAATTTGTAAACCACTGCATGATGTAAAAATGAAAACCTTTGAAGACAAAGAGAATTTTACTGGAATCAAGGAATTTGAGGGGGTGGATTGATGGGGCTTTTTCAAAAAGCTATAGAAACATATGATACGATGCAGTCATTAGCAGGCACAAAGGTGGAAGGGAAAGAAACTCTGGCTCCTGTGGGGTGTAAGATTGCAAAAGCAAATATTGAAATTACAGTAGACTCAGACGGAAATTTTGTACGTGCGAGACGAATTGAGGAGAAAATACCGATTCCTTGTACGGAAAAATCTGCGGGAAGGACATCAAAATGTCTTGCCGCACATCCGCTGTGTGACAATTTATCTTATGTTGCAGAGGCAAACAAAGAAAGACATGAAGTCTACATGGAAGAAATAAAAAGGTGGAAGGAGTCAAAGTACAGCTGCGAAAAACTAAATGCGATATACAACTATCTGATAAAGGGAAGAGTTTTGGAAGACTGCATAAAATCCGGAGTGGCTGAAATTGATGACAATGGGAAGATAAAGAATGAAAAAGAAGATATTGTTTCATGGAGAGTAGAAGGCTTAGGAGAAAGAAGCGGTGCTGTGTACGAAGATCACGAACTTATGAGCAATTTTTTAAAGTACTATGCAGACAGCACCAATTCACACGAAGGAATTTGCATGATAACCGGCAGCAAGGGAAAGCTTGCAGCACAGCATTTAAAAGGTGTTTCGAATTTAAGCGGAAATGCAAAACTCATTTCTTCTAATGATACTCAAAACTACACATTTCGTGGGCGTTTCATCGAGAGTGAAGAGGCTGCAACGATAGGATATGAAGCATCACAGAAAGCCCATAATGCCCTTAAATGGCTGTTGTCCAACTACTCTGCAAGTGAAGGGAATATGAAGAACATAGCCAGAAGATTGGTGTGTTGGAACCCGAATGGGAAAAAGCTGCCTCAGGTCGATTTGCCGCTGCTGCCGCAAAATAAGAAGGTTGTGCCATCGGATTATAAAAGCCAGTTACAGGCTGTGGTATATGGATATAAAAGTGAAATTTTAGATAATGACGCGGTAGTTATAGCAGGATTTGAGGCCGCGACATCAGGGAGATTAGCAGTTACTTATTACAACGAGCTGCGGGGCTCGGATTTTTTGGAACGGCTCTGTTATTGGGACCAGACATGCTGCTGGTATGACTCCAGATGGGGCGTTAAAACCCCGGGACTTTATCAGATTGTTAATTATGCTTTCGGAACACAAAGGGATAACGGAAGAATCGAATGTGATCCTAAAATTGTTGGAACTCATATGCAAAGGCTTATTTCATGCAGAGTAAACAAAGCCTTGTTTCCGAAAGATATAATGAGAAACCTGGTAATAAAGGCAACTAATTTGCAGATATACGAGAAGAATAAAGCAGACAATCTGCTGTTTATTGCATGTGCAGCAATAAAGAAATGTAAATATGACTATTATAAGGAGGAATGGGAAATGGCACTGGAGGAAAATAAACATGACAGAAGTTACCAATTTGGCAGGCTTTTGGCTGTGTTGGAAAAAATCGAGAAAGATGCATGCCCCGGAGAAGATAGGGAAACGAATGCAATCAGGACGCAAGCATTTTATTCACAAAGGCCACTTACTGCATCAAAGCAGATTATGGAAAGCTTGAAATCCGGATACTACCCAAGACTTTCAAACGGCACGAAAACTTTTTATGAAAAGCTTATTGGAACAATAATGAATCAAATTTCAGATTTCCCATCGGAAGAAATTGATAAACCACTTACAGAAACTTACTTAATGGGATATTACTTACAGAAAAATGCTCTTTATTCAAAGAAGGAAACAAAGGAACAGGAGGAAGAATAAGATATGACACAGTTGGAGAACAAAATTGATTTTGTGGCAATTATTTCAGTAAACAATGCAAATGCAAACGGAGATCCGCTTAACGGAAACAGACCCCGCACAGATTATGACGGGTTAGGCGAGATTTCGGATGTATGTATTAAAAGAAAAATCAGAAACAGAATGCAGGATTTATCTGAACCCGGTAGTGTTTTCGTGCAGTCTCAGGAAAGAGCGGATGACGGTGCGAAGAGTTTAAGTGAAAGAGCTAAAGAATTGCTTAAGATTAAAGACCAGGAAGAATTTGCAAGGATTGCATGCGAAAAATGGATTGATGTAAGGACCTTCGGACAGGTGTTTGCGTTTAAGGGAAGCAGTGTATCGGTTGGTGTAAGAGGACCTGTATCGATTCATCAGGCTGTAAGCATAAATCCTATAGAAATAAATTCCATGCAGATCACCAAGAGCGTTAACAGTGAGACGAAAGAGGGAAAAAGCTCAGACACAATGGGAATGAAGCATTTTGTTAAATTTGGACTTTATGAATTAAAAGGGTCAATAAATGTACAGCTTGCAGAAAAAACTGGATTTACAACAGAGGACGCCGAACTTGTAAAGGAATGCATAAGAACAATGTTTATAAACGACAGTTCATCGGCAAGACCGGACGGTTCAATGGAGGTTCGTAAATTATATTGGTTTAAGCATAATTGCAAAGACGGGCAATATTCATCGGCAAAGGTTCATCGAAGTGTGGATGTAAAAACTAAAGAAGGGGTGGTTTATCCCCAAAAATACGAAGATTATGAAATTCGGCTGAATAAACTTGAGGGATTGGAGGTAGAAGAAATAGAGGGAATGTAATATGTATAATGAGGACGAGTTTCTGCAGTTATCAGGTGTGCAGCATTTTGCCTTTTGTAAAAGACAGTGGGCTTTGATTCACATAGAGCAGCAATGGGAAGAAAATATTCTTACTGCGGAGGGCAGATTGGAGCATGAACGTGTTCATGACAATAGAATCACGGATTTACGCAATGGTAAATTAACAATTCGTGGGCTAAAAATACATTCGCACAGGCTTGGAGTCTCCGGCGAATGTGATGCCGTGGAATTTTCCCCGGTAACTGACGGCATAACTTTATATGGGAGAAAAGGGCAGTGGGCGGTTACACCGGTTGAATATAAGCATGGCACATCCAAAATCAGTGATTGCGATCGGCTGCAGACCGCTGTGCAGGCCATGTGTCTTGAGGAAATGTTCCTTTGCAGAATTGAAAAAGCATACATATTCTATTTTGAAAACAGAAGAAGAGAAGAAGTAGAACTGGATCCGAATTTAAGACGGAATGCAGAAGAAATGTTTGAAGAAATGCATTCATATATGACAAGAAAATACACGCCAAAAGTAAAGCCGCAGAAAGGTTGCAAAAATTGCTCGCTTAGGGATATATGTTTGCCGCAGTTGGAAAAACAACAGCCTGTGAGAGAGTATATAAACAGCTTTGTGGAGGATAATCCATGAGAAAAATGTTGAATACATTGTATATTCTTAGCGAAGATGCTTATGC
>CAVHKC010000160.1:0-3901 GCA_963636455.1 Ruthenibacterium lactatiformans | reverse complement strand
TTTTTTCATAAAATGTAGAGCAGTATAGGATTTTTCGTGTTCTATGTGTTCCAAGCGTTGAAAATACGGAGGTTTTTGGAACACATGAAAGAAGCAGATTCGGCAACACTTCGAAATTTCCGAACAACTTGCCGGAAATCCCGACAAGTTGGTTTAATCTTCCGTTTTGTCTGTAAACTCTGCAATGTCTCCCGTGCCTGCCTTGTACTGCTGGCTTGAAATTCCGAGCATTACCGACAAGCAAGTCGTTACAGCCGTAATTGTGCCCACTACCTGTTCGCCGTAGGGCAAGCCCCAGATTCCGCTTAAAGCGAAGTACAGCGTTGCCAAAGGCGGCAATACATACATTACAATGGCTTTCAAAACATCGTATGCCTGCTGTGATAAAAAGTTTTTCATTTCGTTTCTTTCCTTTCCGCTGCGTTTTTCGCAGCATATCTTCAAATTTCCGCTGCCTTTTCGCAGCATATTTTTTTCGTTATTTGTTGTTTTCTGTTTCTTCTCATAGAACCAAAATTCCGACTTTTTGGTTCTATGGCAGCATTCAAGTCCGTATCTCCCACTTCTTCATTTCCGTGTAAAGGTCTTGAATGAATGAGTTTCCGCCGAGTGCCTTATATGCCGCATAAAGGGATTCAAGATTTTCCCTTTCGTACTGCCTGAGCGTCTTTGTGTCCTGATTGTGATAATAAATCGACAGAATTTCCGAACGCAAAAGGCATTGCATTCCTGCCGCATATAAAGTGTCTTTCTCGCTGTTTGTAAGAATTCTGTTTCTTATGGGCTTTATAATCATCGAAAGAAATCCGATGATTACCATTGCCCCGCTTATGATACTAACTATCATTGTAAATAATCCCATTTGTTACCCATTCCTTTTTCCATCCAAACTACACACGGCAGTCGGATGATTCTTATTGTTTATTCTTTGCATTTCTCGAGCTGTCCGAAGCCGTACATTACTTAAGCCGTACCGCCTGAAACCATCCTGACACAGTTAATGATGAACCGCTGTTTTGATATGCCACAAGATAGTATATTGTTGCAGCGGTCGGCGTAACTATTGTTGTTGTGCATAAATCCGCTCCCTGAACTTCTGGAGCAGGTACAAGCACGCCCGTTGCTTTGTTCCATGCCACCGATGTGTTTATGCTTACAGTACGATATCCGCTTGTGTTTAGCCCATATTGCAATCGTCCTACTAAAATCCATGTCCCGGCAGGAAGGCTCATTGCGACCACTTTTTTTGCCGTGCCGGTCTTCGCCGTCACGGCTGTTGAACTTTCAGCATTCTTCGTTGTGATTGTGGCTTTATCAAGCTTTGCCTCAAGCTTTGTCGTGAGTGTTTTCCCGTCATTTGCGTAATACTCGCCCGTAACAGAAACATCGCCTCCGACTTCAAGTGCCTTGTTGCTTGGAAAACAGTTGACTCCGACCAAATATTTATCCTTGTCAAAGAAAATTATTGGGACTCCTTTGGCAATGCCTGCTGTATAAGTCACAGTGCCGCCGAGTGCGTCCTTAATCGTAAATTTTATCGTCCATGCATATGTATTATCCAAAACCGCAACCGATGTTTCATTGTCGTTTAGCGTTCCTGTTACAGTTGCTTTTGAATCCGACCTTGTCGCCGTATATGATATTGTTACGCTGTTATTGCCATTTATGGATGCATAATTTGCATTCACAGTTAAGTTAGTTTCCGAATAATAGCCGTCCTGCCTTTTGGCATTTATGGTTACCGTCGGTATATACCAATCAAGCATTGTAAGCGTTATGCTCTTTGTTGCCGTTAAGCCTCTTGAATCCGTAAGTGTTATAACCGCATTCACATTTGTGCCGCTGTCAATAACTGCACCCGTTCCTGTTGCCTGCGTGCCGCTTACCGTCATACTGTAAGTTTTTCCGTTTACAGTGACCGTGCACTTTGAGATTGTCGCATAATCAGTTGCACAAAGCCCCTGTGCCGTATAGCTTGGCACGGATTTGTTCCGCACAATTTTTTGATTGTCGCCTGTTATGGCAATAGCTGTTGCATTTGTGTCTTTGTAGCTTAAAGTGCTTATCGAAGGCTTCACGGAACTTTTTATTTTAAAGTTTCCGCCGGAAGCTATCTTGTTAATGCTTCCCCACACGACTTTGACCTTATATATGCCGCTTGCCGCATTCGGTATGGCTTGAAGCATTTTTGCCTGAGTATAATCAGAAGCCTTTATTGTCACACTTGTTGTGCTTGCAGAAACTGTTCCGTCCATGAGTGCAGTTCCGCTTGAAGAAAGCAAAGAAACCTTCACAGTTCTTTTCAAAGGATTGTAAAGCGTAATTGTTACATTATCTCCGATGTAAAAATCAGGCATTTTTGTGGCATAAGGATAATTGTAAGTAGCAACTTGCAGTGCCGCACTTGAAACCTGCACATTGTTGTCTTTTCGCTTGATTCTCGTTATTACGCTGTAAGTTGTATTTGCGCTTAATCCTGTGATTGTATAAGTCCCGCTTTTGCCGCTTGCCGCTCCTGCGTATGTATAGCTTGAACCGCCGTTTACCGAGTACCAAATTCCGATTATGTCTGTCTGAGAAGTCCACTTGAGCGTTATGGAAGTTTCTGTTTTGCTCACAAGCGAATGCGTAACAACTGCCGCCTGTGCCTCAAAAATGCTTGCCGTAAACCATCCGTGAAGCCCTCCGCCCCAAAATCCCGAAGGATAATAAAGTGCATAAGGATATGCCGCCCCTGCGTTATATCCGCCCAGTTTCATTTTGGGATAATAAGAAGAATACGAAGAATAATTCGACTTCAAATCATTAAGCGACAGCGCCGTAGCACCCGTTCCGTCCGAGCTTGCCTTGCCGCTTGCAGTTCCCTTGAAGCTGTATGTATTGCCTATTGTATAAGTCGTACCGTTGACCGTTATCGTTCCGCTTGTCTGCATGTCTTATCCTCTTGTTTAAATAACCACTTCTTTACGGTTTTCCATGTTGACTAAGTTATCGCCCGTTACCGCCACAGAGTCTTTCACTCTTGTGTATTCGCTAAGCGTCACGAGCCGTCCGTCATCTGTGATAAAGCAAAGGCACGATGACATCTGCGAAGCACTGCTTATGATACGCTCGCTTCCCTTGACCCACATGCCCGTTGCCGTGTCATATATAAACATCCCGAAGGGCTTTCCCTTTTCGCTAACAGAAAGACAGTACTTTGCGCCGTGCTTTCCTGCAGCCACATCCTTGTCCCTTAAATAATCGGTGCCCAGCTTTTCGGATATCACGCTCGGGTAGGAACCGTCATAAGCCATAACGCCTAAGTCCGAAACATAAAACAGTGCGCCCGAAATCTGAACAATGGAATCGCTTGCACCCTTCCTCACGCCGTTTGCCCTCACGGTTGAAAGCTGATAGTTGCTCGGGTAGTCGCCGTATATCTTCATGATTTTGGTTGCGGTAAAGAAAACAACATAATTGCTGTAAGAAGCACAGCCTGTTACCTCATCGGGTGAACCCAAAGAAAGTGCATAGCTGTCTCCTGCAATGCCTGCGTAGTTGTACCACTGCGTAACATTGCCCAGCTTGCATGCAAAGATTTCATGCGTGTCGTTTGAAACGCCCCACACACGGTTGTTGTTGGAGCATATATGTGTAAGGTCGGGGCAGTGATTTTCGATTGTAAACCACGCAGTGCCCCCTGTTCTGCTTTCACAAAGGACGATAGAGTTCATCTCTCCGTCACGGCAGTATTCCGATTCCGTGTTGCTTCCCTTCACCGTTCCGTAGATTATGCTGTCTGTCGTTTCCGCATTGTTTTTGAAAGCTATCGACACAGTGTCAAGCGCAAGGAACGAACCGAACAGGTCAGAGATTTCATGCACATACGCAGGCGCCGCACTTCCCGAAGGTATGGATG
>CAVHKC010000159.1:0-3917 GCA_963636455.1 Ruthenibacterium lactatiformans | reverse complement strand
GTAAAAGATTCTGAGTCGGAGGAGAAAACAGATACGGAAGAACAAAAAGAATCAGAAAACGGCATAAAAGAAGAACAACGCCCGAAATCGCCTGAAAACGAGGAGAAAGAGCTGGAGAAATCAACGAATTTAAACGAGGAAAAGGCGGAAAAGGAATTTGATAACAAGAAAGAACAGGCGCAGAAAAGCAGTTCAAAACCAAAGGGAAAGAAAAACAAAAAATAATACTTGCTCAAAGCAAATATGACATTGACGAAATGATATACGCGAAAGCGGCAAGTGAATAATTGCACGGAACCGAAAATAACGCAGGAAACACAGGAGAAAAAAGATGGCAAAAATGGGTTTGGGCCGAGGCTTAGATTCCTTGATACCCAAAAAAGTAGATTCAAATATTCAAACGCACACAGAAAACGGAAAGACAGCAGAAGCCTCAGTGAATGCAAAAATTGAAAGAGACGGAGAAAATGTGGTTAGCCTCAGGCTTTCGAAGGTGGAGCCAAACAAAGAACAATCCAGAAAAACCTTCGAGGAAGAATCCCTCAACGAGCTTGCACAGTCGATAAAGCAATTCGGGATTATCCAGCCGATTGTTGTGTGCCAAAAAGATGATTATTACGAAATAATTGCCGGTGAGCGGCGTTGGCGTGCAGCCAAGCTGGCAGGCCTTTCGGAGATTCCGGCCATTATAAAAGACTATGAGGAAAAGGAACGTGCAGAGGTTTCGCTTATAGAAAACATTCAGCGCGAAAATCTTAATCCTATTGAAGAAGCGGCGGCATATAAACAGCTTATTGACGAATACAATCTCACACAGGAAAGTCTTGCGGAACGAGTTTCAAAAAGCCGGACTGCAATAGCAAATACAATGAGGCTTTTAAAGCTCTCGGGCGATGTACAGAAACTGGTTGTTGATGGCAAGCTTTCAAATGGTCATGCCAGAGCTCTTTTGGGAATAGAGGATGAAAAAGAACAATGTGAGGCAGCACGAAAGATTGTCGAGGAAAATCTTACAGTAAGACAAACGGAAGAATTGGTAAAAGAATTGACTTCTGCCGAAACATCTGTGTCAAAAACAACGAAGAAAAAGTCTAAAAACAAGGACGAATACATATATAAAGACCTTGAAAAACAGCTCACCGACGCACTCGGGACAAAGGTAAAGATCGCACAGAAAGAAAAAGGCGGCGGAAAAATAGAGATAAGCTATTTTTCGGATTATGATTTGGACCGAATATACAGACAGCTCAACAACAACTGGGAATAACCATGTGTTCAAAGGCTTGGAAGCATGAAAAACAAAGGAGATATTGAAGCCAAATCTGCGGTCAGAACGTTTACAGAAGATATACAGACATGATGTTTCACGTGAAACATCATGATCGGTTTGGTGTTCGATGAAAAAACAAACGCAAAAGCAAGGAATACGTATGACAAAAATTTATGAATTATTAGGATTTGAATCGGCGGAAGCCGCGGCAGGGCTGTTGTTTTTATTAGTTGTAATTTTATTTTTGTTCTGTATAGCGCTCCTCGTTCTGTTTTTGAGAATTGCTCGAAAAGCAGGCACTTCAAGAGTACCATCCGCCCCGCCACGAAGCAGCAAGGCGGACAGAGAACGCTTCACATACGTCATAAAGGACAGACTCGAGCTTTTAGAAGACAATCAGAGATTTCTCACGCAGAACGTGGATGATTTATACAGAAAACTCAAGAGTACATACCAAAAAATCGGTGTTGTAAAATATAATGCGTATTCGCATGTCGGCGGCAATATAAGTTTTATTCTGGCTATGCTTGATGAAACAGATTCGGGATTCATAATCAATGTAATGAATGGGCGCGAAGGCAGCCAAACATACATGAAAGAAGTAATCAACGGAGAAACAACTGAGAGGCTCGGAAAAGAAGAACATCATGCCTTGATGATGGCGATTGATCCGGAATATCAATAAACAAGGAGGCAATTATGCTGGATATTAAGTTATTAAGAACAGAATTTGACAAGGTAAAAGAGGCACTTTCAGACAGAAACGAAGACTTCAATTTGGACGACTTCAAAGCGCTTGATGAGAACAGAAGGAAGCTTTTGGCGGAAGTGGAAGTTCTTAAAGCCGAACAAAATAAAGTTTCAAAACAAATTCCGATGATGAAAAAAGCAGGTGAAGACACTGATGCAATCATGTCGGAGATGAAAGAACTTTCGGAAAAAATCAAAGGATATAGTACAAAAGTTGCAGAGGCAGAAAAAGCATTGAACGATTTCATGCTTACAATCCCCAACATTCCAAATCCTACAGTTCCGAAAGGGGCAACAGATGAAGATAATGTCGAAATAAGAAAATGGGGAGAACCCACGAATTTTGATTTTGAACCCAAGGCACACTGGGATATCGGCGCGGATTTGGGTATACTTGATCCAGAAACAGCCGCTAAAATAAGCGGAGCAAGGTTCACTGTATACAAAGGTGATGGCGCCAGACTTGAAAGAGCGATAACAAACTTTTACCTCGACACCCATACCGCACAGCATGGATACACAGAAGTATTTCCGCCTTTCATGGTGAGCAGAGAAAGCATGACAGGAACAGGTCAGCTGCCGAAGTTTGAAGAAGACGCATATAAGGTTTTAGGAGATGGAAAAGAATATTTTCTTGTGCCTACGGCCGAGGTTCCGGTTACAAACATGTACAGAGATCAGATCTTGAACGGAAAGGACCTGCCAATCAAACATTGTGCATATACTGCTTGCTTCAGAGCCGAGGCGGGGTCTGCCGGACGCGACACAAGAGGACTTATCAGGCAGCATCAGTTTAATAAAGTTGAGCTGGTTAAATTCACAAAACCGGAAGATTCGTATGATGAATTGGAAAAGCTCACACACGATGCGGAGGAAGTCTTGCAGATGCTCGGACTCCCCTATCACGTTGTTAAAATCTGTATCGGAGATTTGGGATTTACGGCAGCAATGAAATATGATATTGAAGTATGGATGCCAAGCTACGGAAGATATGTCGAAATATCGAGCTGTTCAAATTTCGAGGATTTTCAGGCAAGGCGTGCAAATATCAAGTATAAAGAAAATCAAGGCGACAAAGCACAATATGTGCATACTCTTAACGGAAGCGGCGTTGCAATCGGAAGAACAACGGCGGCAATACTTGAAAACTTTCAGCAAAAAGACGGAAGTGTGAAAATTCCCGATGTTCTTGTTAAGTACATGGGAAAGGACATTATTAAATAATGAGGTCACTCTTGGTTGAAATCATATAAAATCCGTAAAAGTATGATACGACAGAAGGGTTAAATTATCAGACAGATTTCTGAGCAAAGAACCATAACGGAAATTACTTTAGGAATTTACATACGGTAGATATTGCTACGGAATTTATGAACTGTGCTTGTAATTATTAAATCTTTGTTATAAAATATCGGATGTTCGCATGTGCGAATCAAAATGTCTACGTAGCTCAGTTGGATAGAGCACTCGCCTCCTAAGCGAGGGGTCGGAGGTTCGAATCCTCTCGTGGACGCAAGCAAAAGAAAAGCTGCAAATCCATTACGGTTTTTGCAGCCTTTTTCTTAATATTTTTAAATTATTTTGAATCAAAAAACTTTAAACAGTAAGTGTTTCTTGCAGAGGATTTAAGCACGGTCTGCAAGAAGAACAGAGACTTTTTCGGCATCCGTGCCTGTTATATCAAGCATTTCCATAGCCTGTTCTTGTGGAATGTTTAATTTCTTCATAAGAACAGAAACAGAATCAGCCATATTTTCGTATTTTCCTTTAGCTTCGCCCTCAGCCAAACCTTCAGCTAAACCTTCAGCCTTGCCTCTGGCTGTACCCTCAGCCATTGCCTCGGCCGCAGCTTTCTTGCTTGCCTGAGCCACTTCGCAGCGCACATATTCTCTCATTT
>CAVHKC010000158.1:633-3923 GCA_963636455.1 Ruthenibacterium lactatiformans | reverse complement strand
TTATTATATTGCGGCTCGTTTGCCGGATCTTCGAGGTCAAGCCCTTCGTGCGAAAGGTGCCATATATTTTTGTCTTTTGAATAATTTGTTTCGCGGCTTATTTTGAGCGGAACATTGTGTGCTTCGGCATAGTCGATTTCTTCGCTTCTGGACTTTATATCCCACTCACGCCAAGGGGCGATAACGGGCATATCGGGAGCAAATGCCTTAAGTGCCATTTCAAAACGAACCTGATCATTTCCTTTTCCTGTGCAGCCGTGGCAGATTGCGTCTGCGCCCTCTTTGAGTGCAATTTCGGCAATGCGCTTTGCAATAGGAGGTCTTGCAAATGCGGTGCCCAGCATATAATCTTCGTAGAGTGCGCCTGCCTGGACACAGGGGAAAACATAATCCGTGAGGAATTCTTCTGTCAGATCTTCAACATAAAGCTTTGAAGCACCTGTCTTGATTGCCTTTTCTTCAAGCCCGTCAAGCTCTGTGCCCTGTCCCACATTTCCTGAAACGGCAATGATTTCCGGATTGTCGTAATTTTCTTTCAGCCACGGAATGATGATGGACGTATCGAGTCCTCCCGAATATGCCAGGACAATCTTCTTATAACTTTTTTTATTCATAATATAAACCTCCTTGTGAATATCTTCTGCATAATATGCATATATTATGAATAATATGCATATAAAAAGCAAGCGCTTTTTGCAAAGAACCTGCATTTTCTACCTAATGGATAAAGAAACAGCGCATTATGGGCGTTTATTTATTCATATTGCATATTTGTCGTTTGCAGTTGGTGCCATGCGAAGGATAAACCAAGTGATATTAATTATCAAGCAACAAATACACCGAGGCTTGAGCAAATCAACTCAAGCCCCGGTACATAATATAATTATTCGGAAGAGAACGAAAAGTATCAGTCGTTTTTGCAATTTTTGGGGAAGGTAATTATCATTTCGCTTCCTTTGCCGAGAATGCTTTTTACTTCGATTTCTGCATTATGAAGTTTTGCTGCGTGTTTTACGATCGAAAGCCCAAGACCTGTTCCTCCGACTTCCTTTGAGTGGCTTTTGTCTACTCTGTAAAATCGCTCGAAAATACGATCTTTTTGGTCAAGCGGAATGCCGATGCCTGTATCGGCAACGGAAAGCCGCACCTTGTCTGCTTCGCAAGAAACCGTGACAGTGACTGAGCCGCCCGGGCGGTTGTACTTTATTGCATTTTCGCAAAGATTGAAAACAACGCCTTTAAGCAGCTGTCTTATGCCGTTTATAACGGCAGACGAGCCGTTTAATTTAAGCGTAACCTGTGCTGCTTTTGCCACGGGCTTGAGATTTTCAATCGTATCTTCGGCAAGGCTGTAAATATCCACAGGTTCATAAACCATGTCTGAGGCACCCTCGTCAAGGTGAGAAAGCCCGATTATATCGTCAATAAGCGTGATCATGCGCTTGGATTCCGCATAAATCTGGTTTGCAAATTTCGGAACGTCTTCTGCTTTAACCATGCCGCTTGAAAGGAGTTCCGAGCATCCGGAAATTGTCTGAAGAGGGGTTTTGAGTTCATGCGAAACATTTGCGGTAAATTCGCGGCGCAGTTTCTCGGCTTTTTCTTTTTCTGTAACATCCAATATCAAAAGTGCGATTCCGTCAACTTTGCCGTCAGAAATTACGGGGCTTGCGTTGAATAGGTAGCTTTGCGAGCCGATGGAAATTGCCTTTTCGGCATGAACTCCGTTGTTTGCCTCCTCCAAAAGCGCCTTAAGCTCCGGGGAATTGTTGAAAAGAAGCAGGTCTTTTCCTATGCAGTACTTGCTTATACACAAAAGCTTGGTTGCCGCATTGTTGATGCTTAAAATGCTGTTGTCGGGGTCAAGGAGTATAACGCCCTCGATCATATGTCTTGAAGCAGCTTCAAATTCTTCTTTCTTCCTGGAAAGTTCCGCAGACTGCGCCTGAAGCTGGTGCTGCTGCATGGAGATATGCTCCACAAGCGGGAAAAGCTCTTCGTAGGTGTCGGAAGGCTTGGGGTCTTTCAAATCAAGCTTGTTCAAAGGGTCGACAATTCTTTTTGAAAGGCTGAATCCCAAAAGCAGCGAAAGAACCACGGCGATGATAATAACAATGATTATCGGAACAATCATTTTCAAAATCAGAGTCCACCATGTGTATTGCGAAGTCGAAACTCGAATTACACTGCCGTCTTCCAAAAGCCTTGCACAGTAAAGCTGCCTTTCAAGAATTGTTGCGGACTGCCTGTAGCTTGTGCCCTCACCTGTTTTCAAGGCTGCCTGAATTTCTTCTCTTTCGAGATGATTTTCCATTGAAGCTGTGTCTGCCTTGCTGTCGTAGATAACCGTTCCGTCGGGCTTCACCCATGTGATTCTGTAATCATCAGATTCGTCAAGGCTGTTTATATAATCAATTCCGTTTTCTTCGACTGCGGCGGCAACAAATCCTGTTTGGGATTTAAGTTCCTTCATCTGCATATCCGAAAAATGCCCGTAAAGGACAACCATTGTCAAAACAAAAGACGCCGCAAAAACAATGAGCGCCGTTATGAAAACAGATTTAAATATTCTTTTTGCAAGCATCGGGCCGGAGCCTGAATTTTCGTCATTTTGCTTATTCATAAATCTTTGCCTTCTTTATAATATTTATAGGCTGTATTTTCAAAGTTTCAGTCAGCTTCGAATTTATATCCCACGCCGCGAACGGTTTCGATGTAATTTCCGCAGTCGAGCAGCTTTGTCCTCAAAGTTCCGATATGAACATCGACTGTCCTTGATTCGCCGATGAAATCAATCCCCCAGATTCTTGAAAGAAGCCTGTCACGGCTGAAAACAAGACCGGGATTTTCCATAAACAGCTGCAAAAGTTCGTATTCCTTCAAGGTAAGCTGTATTTTCTTGCCGCACACCGTCACCGTATGTTCGTTCAAATTCATTTCAAGGTCTTTTGCTCGAAGCGTTTTTTCTTCTGAGGATTTTTCCGTCCTTTTGCTTCTTCTTAAAACCGCCTTCACACGGGAAATCATTTCCATCATGCCGAACGGCTTTGCAAGGTAATCGTCGGCACCGGAATCGAGCCCGATAACCTTGTCGTATTCCGTGCCTTTGGCAGTTGCCATTATTATAGGAATATTTTCGGTGACGGGCGATTGCCTGAGCTTTTTTAGGATGCTGATTCCGTCTTCACCCGGAAGCATAATGTCAAGCATTATAAGCTCGGGAGTTTCTTCCCTTAAGCCTTCCCAAAAGCTTTCCGGACTTGCAAAGCCTTTTGCTTCAAAGGCGGAAG
>CAVHKC010000158.1:0-595 GCA_963636455.1 Ruthenibacterium lactatiformans | reverse complement strand
AGCGTATATATCATCAAATCTCTGATTCCGTTATCGTCTTCAACACAAAAAATCATATAATCCTTCCTTTTGGCAGAACAAAATTCCAAGCTTTAAAGTCCCGCCTGTTAAGAGTGCAGGCCTAACTGCTTTTCGTTTGTTCTTATGAAGTATTTTATTTGCGAAAAGTAATATCTTTTATCTTATTATTGTAAAAAAATTGTAAAATGCAAGTATTTCATTTTTTGCATAAATGTATTTTGCGGCATTTATTGCCAACAAAAGTTTGCGGGTTTATAATTTTTTCGAGGAGAAGCTCATCTTTTGCAAGGTTTGGACCTGAAAAAGGAAGTATTCAGTGCGGAGAAGGAGAAGAAAATGTACAGATTGGCGGTTCCGTTTAAATACGGGAAAATTCAGGAAAAATTGGACAGGCCGATTCAATACAAATTCTATGATATTGAAGACGGCAAGGTTGAAAGCTGGAAGATATTGAATTCCAACGGCTGCGGCGACAATGCGGCGGCGGTATTCCTTACCAGCAACGGGGCAGATGAGCTGCTCTGCGCCGAGCTTAAGCCGGAAATTTCCAAAATGCTTAAGGAAACGAGAGTGG
>CAVHKC010000157.1:0-3928 GCA_963636455.1 Ruthenibacterium lactatiformans | reverse complement strand
GGATATACGGGGATTGCAGACGAAGAAGTCGAAAAATTCCTGGCGGCACAGAACAAATAAAAAACGGTTGATTGTATCGGAAAAAATTATTTTTTCAGCGCTGTGAGGGCAGAGTAATAGTTTATATATAAAATATACAAAAATCCCATTGCATTAATACGAATTTTGGTGTATTATGACCGCATGAAACTTAAATGAAACTTAAGCGGTTTGGCGGAAAGCAAAGCCGAAAGCCGAATGGTTTAACAGACGACAAAATAAATTAAGAGTATTTGCTTCGTTAAGTGATTTTCGAAGGTTATAATTTTTAGGAGATGAGTAGAAAGCCGGCCCTGCAGAAATGCAGGGTTGTCTTTTTTTAAGTCACAGGACAAAATAGGAGATGCCCTTTGTTATTAATACACCGGCAAAGCCACCTGAGTTATGTAATTTTCCTTGCTTTTGTGCTGTGCGGGGCCTTCCAGATAGATATTCCGATAAGTTCCCTTGTGGCGAAGACCGTGTTCTTCAGCATAAGCTATCAGCATATCCCGGACGGCAGGCAGTTCATCATAATCTCCGTGATAAAAAACGCAGATGGCTTTTTCTTCGGGCCAGTGTTCCACATTTTCACCGCTGCTTTCGAAAGGAATTGCAAAACAGTAGGAAGTCTGCTTCGGATCGTCAATGAGATAAGAGGTGAAAAACATGCGCTTGGAAAGGTCTGTTCCGTATTGTTTTGTTGCAGTGGGAATGAAATCCCGGAGATGTTCCATCCTTTCTGCAACGCTGTTTGTTTCGGCACGCCAGACATAAAGCGCAGATGCTGGAAGCGTCACTTCCAGAATTTTGTTATTGCTGTCTTCGTTCAGCCTTTCTCTGAGATTTTCGATACAAAGATTCAGCTCGTCGCGTTTGGCTTCCAGGCGGGATATTATGCTGCTTAAGTTTGCTTTGTCTTCAAAATATAATTTGATTTCATCCAAGGAAAGCCCCAAAGACTGAAGCCTTCTGATGGAGCGGATTCTGGTCAGCGTGTCGGCGGTGTAGAACCTGTTGCCCGAAGTGCCGTTTTTCACATCGGACTGTAAAAGTCCTTTTGCCTCATAATTTAATATCATACGGCGTGTTATCTGCAGCGATTTTGCCGCTTCGCCGATTGAAAAAAGTCTGTCTGTCTGCTGCTTTTTTTTCATGGGTTATATCTCTTTATTTTCTTTTTGCTTTTTAATAAAAACGCTTGCATCGTACATCGGTGTTCGATATACAATAATGTATATTAATGGGATTTGATATGCAAGAAAAATTTGCACAGAAGGTCACAAGGAAAGATATATAGAAAAAACTTACTTTAGGAGAGATGTTTATGAAAAAGAGGATTTGCGCCATAGTGCTTGCAATGATGATGGTTCTTTGCATGTTGCCCGTTACGGCAATGGCTGAACAAACGAAAGAGACAGCACATACACATTGCGTGTGCGGCACAAACGAGCTGTCCCTGGATGGGCATACCCACAATCTGTCTCAGGAATGGACAGGAATTTCTTCGCTTACAGAAATTAATAAAGACGGATATTATTATCTGACAAAGTCTGTGGAGTGCGCAAGTATATGGTATTGCAAGTACAATGTGAAGCTTTGCCTTAACGGCAATGATATTATAATGACTGCAAATGACACATACCTTGGGGTGTATCCAGGCTCCTCCATGGCAATAACCGACTGTGCGGCAAGTGCAGGAAAGATCACCCATGCCATGAATGGTGAGGCAGGCAAGTATACCGGCAGAGGAATATGGAATCTTGCCACTTTGACATTGTGGAACGGAAATATCACAGGCAATGAATATACAGCCGGCGGTGCGGGAGTATTCAATACGTCAACTTTTTATATGCGCGGCGGAACAATCAGCGAAAACAAGACGACTTTATGGACCAGCGGAGGAGGAGTATATAATAAAGGCTCCTTCACAATGACCGGAGGCACAATTGAGAAAAATTATGCCGAAGGCCAGGGCGGCGGAGTATACAATATTGATGCAACATTCGAAATGTCGGGAAGTGCAGCCATAAAAGACAATGAAGCTTATTATGAAAGCGGCTCAAGCTCAGGCGGCGGTGTGGCAAACTATCATGGCACATTTAAAATGTCCGGTGGAACGATTTCGGGCAATAAAGCCGGTGGAAACGGAGGCGGCGGAGTCAGCAACAGAGTAGAAAGCGGCTCAGGATTCACAAATAACGCAGTCTTTACGATGACCGGCGGAACGATTTCGGGCAATGACTCAAGAATAAACGGCGGCGGAGTTAATGTCAGTGCGGGAAACAGTGCTCCGGATGCGATTTTTGCAATGTCAGGCACTGCCGTTATCGACAAAAATACGGCGGGAAAGAACGGTGCAGGTGCGAACCTTTACGGAACGCGTGCAAGTATGACCATGTCGGGGGCAGCAATGGTTACAAATAATGTCACTGAAAATGCGAGCAGCTCAGCAGCCGGCGGACACGGCGGCGGTATTAATCTCGATGGCACATCATATTCCGGATATCCCACATTTACAATATTAGATGGTAAAATATCAGGGAATAAAGCCATTTATGGCGGAGGAATTTATGCGGGCTCCGACAGCACGCTTAATTTGGAAGACGGAAAAATTGTAGGAAATTCGGCTAAGTATGGCGGCGGCATATGTCAATTGGCGACAAAAACAACCCTCAAAAACACCATATGTATTTCAGGTAATACAAATTCTATATCCAATGAAAGCAGCAATCTTCGCCTGCATTCATCATATGGAACTTTGAATGCTTCGGGGCTTAAAGCAGGCGCAAAAATAGGAATTGACTCAGGCAATTTGACGCTGCCTTTCACATTCACAAACGATGCTGCAAGCAAGGATTATTTCGAGGCTGATAATGCCGTATACGAGATAGTAAATAATGCTGAAGGAAAGGCAGTGATACAAGAAAGACAGGTTATTATTCTTACATATGACCTGACTGTTGTAAACGGCACAGGCAGCGGAAGCTATCCGGCAGAAAGCGTAGTTGCTGTTGAGGCAGATAAACCCGAAGAAGGAATGCAGTTTGACAGGTGGTATGTGGAATCGGGGGATGCAGTGATCGGAGACCCGACTGCTGCGACAACTGTAGTATATACGACCTCCGGTGCGTCTACGGTCAAGGCATATTACAAGACAGCAGGCGAGATACCTGATCCGCAGCCTGATCCGTCTGAGTATAATATTATTGAAGGCGCAGGCGGTGAATGGACGCAGGGAAGTGAAGACGGGCTTGTTTTCAAGGCAGACGGCGATATCTCAAAATTTGAAGGCGTTGAGGTTGATGAACAGGAAATTGCTGCGGAAAATTATACCGCAGTTTCGGGCTCAACAGTGGTTACTTTGAAGGATGACTATCTTGCAGGACTTGCGGCAGGCACGCACAAGCTGACACTTGTTTACAGTGACGGAGAATGCAGCACGAATTTTGTGATTAAAGAAGTGTCTGGTGAGCATGAGCATATTTACGGCACGGAGTGGTCATTTGACGGCGAAAGCCATTGGCTTGAATGCACAGACGAGAACTGCCCCGATAAGGAAGGCAGCATAAAAGATTCGGCAGAGCATACTTTTGAGTGGAAGACGGATAAGGAAGCCACAAAGACCGAAACAGGCCTTAAGCATGAAGAGTGCTCAGTCTGCGGTGCGGTAAGAAGCGAAAATACCGTGATTGACAAGCTTCCGAGCGATCAGTCGGATGATAAGGAAAATACCGATAAAGATAATACTGATAAAAAAGACAATACCGACAAAAAGGATAATATCGATAAAAAAGACAATGCCGATAACAGCAAAAAGGCAGCGCCTGAGAAAACCGACGGCAAGAAATATTATATTCCTCCCAAAACAGCGGATGAAAGCAATGTGATTTTGTGGACGGTGCCGATG
>CAVHKC010000156.1:0-3962 GCA_963636455.1 Ruthenibacterium lactatiformans | reverse complement strand
TCCAGAAGCAGTGCCTTTCTATTCTGAATGCCGCACTGCCGGAAGGAGAAAAGTTGGACAAGCTTCCGGACACCGCAGATGTTTCTCATGCGGGCTTCGGCCAATGGGAATATGACAATCAGCTCGTTCAAAACCAGGTTTGCTTTTGCGTCAACGAGCTTCATGCGCTCGGAACAAGAGTACTTTTGAACATGGATCCGCTTCCTCCCGGAGGATATGAATATTCAATCGGCGGAGGCCAGTTCTGGAGCCAGCACCCAGACCTTGGCGGAATTGTAGAAACGCTTCCCATGGTTCCGCATGATGATATGCCCAAGATTATTGAGAAAATGGTAGAAGCCTGCAAGAAATTCAGACGCTTCGGCTTCGACGGCATTTCTTCGAATGTTTCCGATTGGCTCTTGAGAAGCACAGACTGCCGAAAGGACGAATACGGCGGCTCTGTTGAAAACAGAGGCAGAATTCCGAGACTTGCTTTTGAAGCAATCAGAAAAGAACTGGGGCCGGATTTCATAATCGAATGCGTACTCATCCCCGAAACAAAACACGGTACGGAAAACCGTGCAAAAGAAGGATATCCGCTTGAGGATTCACTTGAATTTATCGATTCCGTAAAGGATGTTATCAACTGGTGGCATGTTCGCTCAGATAATATGACGGATCAGTCGGCGTGCTCATTTGTGCACAAAGAAGGACAGCTCCTTGTTCTGGATGTTTGCAAGAGAATCAAGGCTGCCGGCTGCAAAGTTCCCCTTTCGGCAAACGGGCTGTTCCAGGATCCTAATGTCATTGAAAAGCTCATGGCAGAGGGAGTTATTGACCTTGTTGCAATGTCAAGAGGTCTTGTGTCGGATTCGCTTTATTACAAGAAAGTTCAGGAAGGCCGTCCGGAAGACATCACGCCTTGCTTAAGGTGTAACAACTGTCAGGGCATTCCGAGATTCCCTTGGCTGCAGCAGTGTGCGGTTAACCCGGAATATGGTTTGAGAACAGATAAGTTCTTCTTAAGGACAACTCCGGAAAGACTGAAAAAAATCGCAGTTATCGGTGCAGGTGCCGCGGGCTTGAGGACAGCACTTCTTGCAGCAGAAAAAGGGCATGATGTGACCATCTATGAAAAGACAGGATATATAGGCGGTGTCACGGAATATGCAGATTACTTTGCATTCAAATGGAGCATCAAAAGATACCGCAATTGGATGATTGCACAGCTTAAGAAGAAAAATGTTGAGATTATATTAAACTGCGAGCCGACAAAAGAAGAACTTGTCAAAAAAGATTATGAAGTTATATTTGCCTGCACGGGTTCGCACCCTGTCAAACCCAAAAGCATTGAGGGCGCAGATAATGACAATATCAAAACAATTTACAATGTTTGGGGCCATGAAGATGAGTTCGGACAGAATGTTGTTATTGTCGGAGGAAGCGAAGCAGGTGTGGAAACGGGAATCCATCTTGCGCAGGTTGGCAAAAATGTCACGGTTCTTACAAGACAGGATATTCTTGCAAGTGATGCCTCAACACTTCACGGAATAACCATGACATGGGTTAAAGAAAATGAAGACGGCTGGGGTGTTATGAGCCCCGAGTGGGAAAAATATGACAATTTCAAAGGTGTTGTTAAAGCATCCACAAAGAAGGTTACGGAAAAGAGCGTTACTTATGAAAAGGACGGAAAGGAAGTCACAATCGAGTGCGATTCTGTAATAATCTGCGGCGGTGTCAAACCCAATCAGGACGCTGCTTTGAAATATGCCGGAATCTCAAGAGAGTTTTACATGGTGGGCGACTGCGAAGGCGACTGCGGAAACTTAAGAAGCATCAACAGACGTGCCTATATCAAAGTTAATCAGCTCTAAATTCATAAAACTGCCCGTGCTTCAAACAAAGGGTTTGCCTTATGGGCACGGGCGGTTTGAAATATTTTAATATTGGGAGGTATTTATGGAGACTAAGAAAAAAATAACCGGAAAATCGATTATGCAGCGCATTTCGATATTGTTCATATATTGTATGTGTGCGTGCGACACAATGGTGGAAGTTGCCTTGGGCGATATCAGTGCCGCCTTTTCGGATGCTTCACCGGTATTGATTTCGTTGATTGCAAATATTCATGTTTTCTCAATGGTAATCTGCACCGTGTTTGTGGTTCCGTTTTTGATAAACAGAGTGGACAAAAAGAAGCTTGTTATTCTTTCGATGCTCGGATATGGCGTATTCGGTACATTAGGTGCCGTGTTCAGCCCGAATATTGTTACGGTTTTGGGAGAACAGCTTTTGTTCGGTATCGGAATGGCATTTGCCGCTCCTTTATCCATGGTTTATGTCAATGAGCTGTATTCAGGAACAGACAGGGAAAACATGATAGGCTGGTCACAGACATTATCGAGCCTTGTGGCAACATTAATGGCACTTCTTGCCGGAGTTCTTTGCGCAATTCAGTGGAGATACACATTCTGGTGCTTCGCGCTCTTTATTATCGGCGTGCTTTTGATGATCTTTTTCCTTCCCTCATCAAAGCCGAACACGGAAGTCCTTGTTGACAAAGCCTCAGGCAAGCGAAAATCCTTATTTTCGCTTTATACAAAACAGCAAAAAATCAAGCTTGTGCTTATAATTCTTTTTATGATTGTTTTGCTTATGGGAATCATAACATTCAATATCAAGCTTTCGATCATCATTGACGAAAGAGGCTTGGGAACCGCAAAATTAGCGGGACTCGCAAAAGCCATGACAACGGTAGGAACGCTCGTGCTGAGCGCGGTTTTCGGAGTTTTATACAAACTTATAAACAAATATACAATTTTACTGGGATTAATCATTACAATGGCCGGCTGCTTTATTGGTGCATATGCGCAGACTCCTTTCATGATTGTTTTCGGAACTTTCCTTGGAGGCGCAGGCATGGGCATTTCGGTACCTGCGATTTCTTCGAAGGTAATGCAGATCGGCTGTCCGGAAACCGCCTCGCTGGGTGTTTCTCTTTTGAGCGCATTCATGGGATGCGGAATGTTCCTTGCAACATTCTTTGAACTCATTGTCGGAATTTTTGCGCCCACAACAACAAAGAACATCCTTATGGGTGACGGATTCATGCTTGTTGGATTGGCAGTCATTCTTTTGATATACTTTATCTGGAATCCTCTTAAGGGTACCGACTGGGCAGAAATGCACGAGAAAGAAGAGGCCTCAAAAGCAGAATAACTGCTGTTTTTAAAATCATCCCCGGAATGTCTCGGCAGGCTTCTGCCGGGGCATTTCCTGATGATTAAGAATATCGGCAGCATAAATTTCAATTAGATTGTGCCGCCAAAGAAATATAATGACATCTTTTTGTGAGTATGGATGTGAAACAAGTTGGTATTTTAATTTGTTTACGGGGTTTTGAAGGATATGGATTTAAAACTGAGAAACAAGGCTTCTTATGCTCTCGGGGATTTTTCTTATACAATAGTTTATGCATTTTTGAATGCGTTTATATTGACATATTTTACGGAAGCAGCAAAAATTCCTGCGGTTACTGCAGGAACAATAGTGCTTGCCGCAAACATATTTGATGCGGTAAATGACCCGATAATAGGCTTTTTTGCAGATCACACGAGGTCAAAGTACGGAAGATACAGGCCGTGGATGATGATTGCAATAGTTCCTGCGGCAATTTTGCTTATATTGTGTTTTTTTGTTCCGGATATGAAAATCGGAACAAAGATAATATATTCCTATGCTGTTTATCTGGCATGGACGGTTGCGAAAACCTGTGTTCAGATACCGTATTCGGCTTTGGAATCCACGCTTACGGCAGATCCCGCACAGCGAATTTCCATAGGTGCGATAAGGGACTGGATGAGCAATATCGGAGGACTTTTTGTAAGCCTTGCTGCTGTTAAAATTGTGGCTTCCTACGGTGAAAGCAATGCTTCGGGCTATCGTATCGCAGCTTTGCTCATAGCAGGCTTGAGTAT
>CAVHKC010000155.1:0-4068 GCA_963636455.1 Ruthenibacterium lactatiformans | reverse complement strand
GATTGATTGGAGTTCTGTTGATAAAGAAGATTACCTTATGGCAATGGAAAGAAGCCCGATAAAAGATATTGAAATAAAGCACATATTAAAACAGGCATTGACTGACAAGGTTAATGATAGAAAGATATATATGAAAGGAATAGACCATAGTTATTATTACGAGGGATATTCCATATATAAGGCTGAAGATTTATAAAATTATATTTCATAAAGGGCAGAAAATATAAAGGATTGCCGTTGAAAGCCGTTTTGTAAAAGTCAAAGGAGAATTAAAACATGGCAAATAACGACTACAAAAGCCAAAAAGGACAATACAGAAGAAGCACACAAAGCAGCAGGCAAGGCGAGCCTGCAAAGAGAATGTCCTCCGAATATACAAGAAAAAGCGCAGGCAGTGACAGAAATCAAAACCGCGATGCGGCATATGAGCGCAGAAGAAGAGAAAGAATAAGGCAGGAACGCCTGAGGAAAAAACGCATTAAAACAGGCATTATCGCAGCCATAGCTGTTGTCGTTATTGTGGTTGTGATTATTTTGATTGTTTCCGGCAAAAAGGGCAGCGGAAATAACCAAGGCGGTTCGGAAAACACGGATACAGCTGTCACAACAACTGCTGCAATAAGCAAGGATGAAATCCCCACAGAATATATCGAGCCTACGATGACAAGGGATGAAGTTGAAATTTCAAGTGAGCTTCCCGTCACGCCTTCCGATTCTAATTTCAGCGTCAAAGTCAATGTGGCATATAACATCGTGACTGTATACAAAAAGGATGCTTCAGGAAATGAAGAACCCATAAAAGCAATGGCATGCTCAACCGCAAGAGAGGGATATGAAACGACTTTGGGCACATATACCCTGGGTGAATGGTATGACTGGTGCTACATGGCGGACGGAACCTGGGGCCAGTATGCATACAGAATAATCGACAATGTGAACAACGATTTGATGTTCCACTCCGTGCCTTATCTTGAGCAGTCAAAGTCGAGCCTGGAATATGAAGATTACAACAAATTGGGAGATGTTGCTTCCATGGGCTGTGTAAGATTAAGCATTGCCGACACAAGGTGGCTTTGCAGCAATGTCGGATTCGGCTCGGAAGTCGTAATCTACAAAGATGAAAGCACCCCAGGGCCGCTTGAAAAGCCGGAGCCCATGTTTCTGCCCGAGGATATAACGCAGGTAAGAGGCTGGGATCCCACGGATTCGGACCCGGAAAATCCCTGGCATGAGTATAAGATTACATTCAAAGTCGAAAACAGTGTTTCCGTTGCAAAGGACGGAACAGTTGACTGGACGAAGCTTTGCACTGCAAAAGATAATTACGAAAATGACCTTTCAAAATATGTGAAGTCATCAGAAACCATTGACACATCACAGGCAGGAATCACCAAGACCACGCTTACGCTTGATATCGGCCCGATACATGCAAGCAAAGATGTGTATGTGATTGTGGAGTAGGAGTTATTTCTTCTCCACACGGACATTCAAGTCGACCCAGTATTCAATGCCGGAAACCGTGCCTTCTTCGGTATATTGCCACATGTTGAAAAGGTGGCTTGCAGACGGCGTTTCCGTATATTTGGCAAACCATATGTCATAATCATAAAGCTGTTCCAAATCGAGGTGCTCGTTTATCCAGGTCTCGTTTGAATAGACGCCGCCTTTGTAGCCGGCTTCTTCGATTCTTTTGCAGAAAGCTTTGGCATTATCCGTGTAATTTTGCATCGTGAGGCTGTCTGTACGGGAGGTTGTTCCGCCGTTTGCCTCACAGTCAATATATAAGGGCATATCCATTTCGTGCCCGGCAACATGCTCAAGAACCAGTTCGGCTTCTTCGACGGCTTCCGCTTCGTTAATTGCCTGCGTCACAAAATATGCCCCCATTTTTAAGCCGACAGCTTCTGCGCCTGTCATATATTCCTCAAGCTTCGTATCCAGAACAAATTTGCCTGTTTCATATCCTCTGTATCCAACTCGGAAGATAACAAAATCAACGCCGGCATCCTTGACCTTCTGCCAGTCGATATCCTGCGTCCATTCCGAAACATCGATTCCTATCGTGCTTGTGTATGCGTCGTCATCATATTTCATGAATCCGTTTTCGCTTTTCCATTTTGTTTCGTCAAGTTCAACGGCAGGTTTGAAGTCAGCCGCCGAGGCAGAATGTGTCTGATTTTTTGATTTGTTTGTGCAAGTTACGATTATGATAACAATCAGCAAAGCAATAATAATCGCTGCTGCAATAACAAGTATCGGGCGGTTTTTGAGATATTTTGCTATGCTGAAATTATTCTTTTTTTTACGCCTTTTGCGGCGGTAAGTCTTTTTTGCCATGGCGATATTTTATCTGTGAGGAAGTTATTTTGTCAAACCATATTAGCGTGCTAAGGAGAAATATGGTAGAATCATCAAAGAAATACAAAGAAAATATCATGATTTCGAAAATAAATGGGGCAAAGGAGTTTCGGAATGAAGAAGGCATTGAAAATAATCGGAATTGTTGTGGGGGCAATAGTTCTTCTTGCCATAATATATGTGGCTTATGTTTTTATTTCATACAACAGAATCGAAGACAATCAAGTGCTTGAATTAGAACAGCTCGGAACCGAAGAAAAGTCAGTGTCTGTGGATGCTAAGCTTAGGATTACAAGCTACAATATCGGCTTCGGCGCATATTCCGACGACTACTCGTTTTTCATGGACGGGGGAACGCAAAGCAGGGCTTTTTCAAAGGAAGCTGTCTATGAAAATGTGGGCGGTGCAGTGGAGACGATAAATGCACAAACACCGGATATAGCGCTTTTCCAGGAAGTCGACACGGACGGAACAAGGTCTTATCATGTCGATGAGCGCGAAATAATCAAGGAAAATCTGGCAGACAAGGCAAAGCAGTTTGCTGTCTTTGCACAAAATTACAATTCGCCGTATCTTTTGTATCCGCTTACTTCTCCGCATGGTGCGAACAAAGCGGGAGTTATGACTTTTTCGGAATATGAAATAACTTCTGCAATAAGAAGAAGCCTTCCGATTGAAACAGGAATTTCAAAGGTGCTTGATCTGGACAGATGCTACTCCAAAAGCCGAATTGCGGCTGAAAACGGAAAAGAACTGGTTGTATACAATATGCATCTTTCGGCTTACACCTCAAATGCCGAAACAGCCGAAAACCAGCTGCTCATGGTGATAGAGGATATGCAGGAAGAATATAACAAAGGAAATTATTGCATCGCAGGAGGAGACTTCAACAGGGATTTGCTCGGAAATTCACCGGAAATTTTCGGCACGGCTGTTTTGGAAGATAACTGGGCTCAGCCTGTGAATAAAGACCTTTTTACGGATGATATCACGCTTGTTACGCCGTTTGACGAAGAAAATCCAAAGGCCAGCTGCAGAAATGCGAACAAGGCTTATGAAGAGGGCGACTTTGTGGTTACTGTTGACGGATTCATAATTTCTGCAAATGTGGAATTGATTAAAAGCGATGTAATTGACACGAAATTTGAATATTCGGACCATAATCCGGTATATATGGATTTTAAATTGAAAAAATAACGAAGTAAGAAGCACCGGTTTTTATGCTGTTTACGAGGACAAAGTTAAAGTTAGCTATGCACCGGCTGTGTTTATTTGAACTTTTGTGCAGGAATATGTACAAAATACGAACAGCGGCTGTAAAAGCTTGTGAAGCAGCCTTTGTATATGGTATTCTTAATGCATATAAATATGGGCTTTCCGCATAGGGGAAAGCGTCTTGAATCCATAAAGAACGAATATAAAATGCTGCTGTATGTTTGACAATAGGAGACATTGAAATGATGAAAAAGACGATTTGAAAATGCATTTTAAGCCTCATGCTTGTGACGGTCATGATTGTATCGCTGCTGCCTGTGTCTGTAATGGCGCAGGAGGACGGCACTTCGGCTGTTATGGGTGCTATAGAGCTTATGGGCGATTTGGAAATTGAAGAAGAGATGGATGTAGATGCGGAAGTCACCATCTCAGGCAATGTCAGAATTTCCGGAAAAGGAACAATCAAGCGTACTAAAAGTGAAGGCTGTTTTATCA
>CAVHKC010000154.1:1340-4099 GCA_963636455.1 Ruthenibacterium lactatiformans | reverse complement strand
GCATTAAGTAAAAAAATAATTGAAACCGAAAAACAAAGATAGATCGAATTGGAATATATAGCGGAAAGCAAATCATAAAATATCATCAAGGAAGGTGACGAGATGAAAAAAGAAAGAAAACCGATAAGATTTTCGAAGCTGACACTGGGATTTTTGGCGTCGCTGCTTGTGCTTGCGGTCGGAATCACGACCTTTGCGGCAACGGGCGGGCTTGAAAATGCAGTAAATACACTGTCGGCAGGAAGTGATGCAACCTATACCACCAAGGACGGAACTTGGGTCAAGGTGGACGAAAGCACCTGGACGATGGACACGGATGCGGACGGCGAAGCCGATGTCACGCTTGTGAAAAATGGCAATGAATGGGAATACTATTTCGTTGTCGCAGATGACGAGGCAAGCTACTACGGCTGGGAAGAACCGGTTTTGGATGATTATGAAATTTCGGGAACGGGCGAAAGGGCAAACCCTTCGGTCAAAGCAAAGGATTCAGCCGATTTTTCAATCACAAACAAGGAAAAGGACTATACAGAGCCCGAATACGGTTCTTTGAAGCTTTCGAAAGTGATAGATGGTGATGCCGCAGATGCGTCACAAAATTTCAAATTTACTATCACCTTGCAGACAGAAGATGAAACGCTTGCAAATAAGCTTAAAGGAAGCCAGACCTTCGGCGATGTGAATTTCAAAGACGGAAAAGCAACTGTCTACCTTAAGGGAGGAGAAAGCGCAGAACTTTCAAATATCCCGGTTGGAGTTACATGGGAAATCCAAGAAGATGCGGTTTCTGATTACACAACGACAATCGAAGGCGGAACGGCAGTTGCTGAAAAAACCAATGCCGTAACGGGCGGCATAACAAAGGATGTAACCACAGCCGTAACCTACACAAACAAGAAAGACAGTGCGGACCTGCCGCAGATTGAAAAAGGGACATTCAAGGTTAAGAAGGTCACGGAAAACGGAACAGAAGGCGACAAGTTCACCTTCACTGCAGCACTTGAAGGCCTTGAAGCACAGACGGATTATACGGTGACGATAAAGAAAGCAGACAGCAGTGCAGATGAGGTTTTGACCGTTTCTTCAAGCACTTTGGGAATGGCGTTCCTGGAATTTGAACTGCAGAACGGTGATGTTGCCGAGTTTTCTGATTTCCCTGTGGGAAGCCAATACCGCATAGAAGAAGCTGCAAACGACTATGCCGCATCTTATGAGATTACGGATGAGGTTGACGAAGACAATCTCTATCCTGTAAGAAGTGCCGATTCGGGCTACGGTTCGGGTCAGGGGCTTTCAACCCAAAAGGAAACTCTTGATTCAAACGAAAACGCACTCATCACTTTCACCAATGCAAAGCCGGCACCGCTTACGGATGCACTTAATATCGCAATTCAAAAAAGCTGGTCGGATAATGAAAATGAAGAAGGCACAAGGCCCGAGACCATAACAGTTCACCTTTATCAAAGCACGAATGCCGATGAAAAGGGCGACATGATTGCAACCGCAAATATCACAGAAAATGACGAATGGAAGACTGTTTTCGAAGAAATGCCCAAATATCAGCCAAACGGCGAGGATTTGTATATCTATACTCTTGAAGAAGAGCAGGTTATGGGCTATGATACCGAAATTGTGAAAGGCGAGGACGGAAACTTCACTATCATAAACACGCTTTCGGATGCGGAAAGGGGAGACCTACTGCTTTCAAAGAGCGTTTCGGGCCACAATGCGGATGAAACAAAGGAATTCCGCTTCGAGATCACTTTGCAAAATGATGACGGAACTCCGCTTTCGGGAATCTTTGCCCTAAACAGCGATGAAGGCAAAGGAACGAAGACAGGAACAATCTACTTTGACGATGAAGGCAAGGCAACGATCTACCTTAAAGGCGGAGAATCAGCCTATATCGAAGGAATTCCGGAAGGAACAAAGTATTCGATCAAGGAATCGGGATATCTGGATTGGATTTACAAAATGCTTGATAATACAAAGCTTGAAGGAAGCATAGTAAAGGATACGGCCACGAATGTTTCGGTCAAGAACATTTATGTCGAAAAGCATGATGTTTCCATTTCAAATACAATAAAGGGGAACTTGGGCGACAAGACAAAGGATTTCAGCTTTGAAATGAAGCTTACTCCGCCTGAAGATGTCACAATCCCCGAGACCATAACCTATGAAAAGGACGGAGTGGAGTACACCGTAACGGCAGTTGACGGAGTTTATAAATTCATATTGGGCCACGATGAAACAATCACCTTCAAGGATATTCCGTACGGAACTCAGTATGAAATCACAGAAAAGGACGGCACCTCAAGCGGATATAAGGTCACAAGCAACAATGAAAAGGGAACGATAGATGACGATATCGAAGTTTCGTTCGTAAACGAAAAGAAGGCAACCGTTCCCACGCTTGCCGCAATGAATATAGTGATCCCTTGTGCACTGATTATTTTGGGAATTGCAGGCCTTATCGCAATGTTTATCATAAAACGCAAGTCGAGGGCGTAATTTTACGGCGGGGCGAAAACAGAATTTTCGCTCCGCTTTTTTTATTGTTTGGATGCAAAGTTTGGTGATATTACATGGAATTATAAGAAACGATGAGATATAATTATGTGCAAAATAAGCCGCATTCATAAACGGTTTGCGGATGTCGTAGAACAAAAAAGAAAAGCGATTCTTAACTGCAGGAAGTTCAATTCGGCAGACTATATCGATTACGAAAACCAGCATAATACTTCCAGGAGTTATAAGAT
>CAVHKC010000154.1:0-1277 GCA_963636455.1 Ruthenibacterium lactatiformans | reverse complement strand
TTAACAACTCAAAATAAATCTGCAATTGCAATGTAGTAAAAAAAGAGTAGAATAAGCGGGGCAAAATTGCTCCCGTATTTTTTCGTCAAGCAATTTGTGAAAAAACAGACAATGAAAAATCACATTCAAACAAAACGTATGCACATAAAGAAATGGTTAATATCAGAATGCACGATAAAAAAACAAATACAGAAAAAAAGGTTTGGAGGGGAGAATTGGCCCTACTTATTGCAGTTATAATAAACAGTCTCGGCGTTGTGCTGATGCTCTATTCGGGCTCCGGAATTTCGGCAATTTCAAGCGTGCCGTTTGCTTTTTCGAAGGTTCTTCCGGCACTTTCGCTTGGAACATGGACATATATTTTCCAGGGAATTTTGGTTTTGAGCCTGATGATTCTCAGGAAGCGTTTTGTTCTGCAGTATCTTTTAAGCTTTGTCGTGGGCTTTGTTTTCGGAGAAATGATAGATCTATACGAGCTTTGGATTGAAATTTTGCCTGACGGCATAGGCTTTCGAATATGTTATTTCATTATCAGCTACATGCTAATATGTTTTGGCATTGCACTTTCGAACAGATGTCTTCTTCCCATCATACCGACAGATCTTTTTCCAAGGGAGCTGTCCGACATTACGGGCATTGCTTACCCTAAAATCAAAATCTCGTTTGATGTTATCTGTCTGGCAGTAACTGCAGCAATGACACTTATTTTTCTCAAACATTTGGAAGGTTTGGGCATAGGAACCGTCATAGCAGCCTTCACAATGGGAAAGGTCATAGGGCTGATAGGAAATTGGCTGGACAGCCGCTTCAGATTCGAAACCCTTCAAACCCTTCGTGCGAAAAAATAATACTCGTCGGAAAAGCGTCCGCAGGGGTAGGCAACCACTAACAGCGGATGGCGGATGAAGATACAATTTTGGATTTGAATTTTGAATTTTAATTGAAATTCAGATAAAATCTGCTTGACGCAAACGCAAGGAATTGCAACAATGAGAAAAACAAAAGCTCGTTAGATGGGCTTTGGGAGAAAATAAATTAAAAACGGAGGAAAAAACAATGGCAGAAAAAAAGTATGAAGGCACAAAAACCGAAAAAAATCTGCAGGAAGCATTTGCCGGAGAATCACAGGCAAGAAACAAATATACATATTTCGCTTCAGTAGCAAAGAAAGAAGGCTACGAACAAATATCGGCACTGTTCCTCAAAACAGCTGAAAACGAAAAGGAACATGCGAAATTGTGGCTTAAGGAACTTGCAGGAATCGGAGATACAAAGGA
>CAVHKC010000153.1:0-4101 GCA_963636455.1 Ruthenibacterium lactatiformans | reverse complement strand
ATTATGATCCGACGGATGCGGAAAAGTATCGGGGGATGAACATTCTTGAGGAGGATATAGACTGCCATCAATCAATTATATGCAGCGAGAAAAAACTTTCGTATAAGGTGATTGGATGTACAGAATATTTCACGAAATGGTACCGGGCAGATTACAGGACAAAGGATTGCTATAAATTGAGCGGATCATGCCTTGTTGAATTTACGAATGAATACAGGGGATGGCAGCGGTACATGGACGAATATTATAAAAATAATCCGGATGATATCGGTACGCTTATAGGTCCCAAAAACAACAATTCGCTTGTTCAGGTTTGGGATTTGATTCCGAAAAGCTATGAAAATTATGAAGAAAGAGTGCAGGAATTTGTAAACTATCTTGCTGATGGTTATTATTAATAAACGGAGGAAAAAAATGGTAAAAAAATTATTATGTATTGCTCTTTCGGCGGTGATGCTGCTTTCGCTTGCAGCATGTTCAAAGACCGAAAATGCAACGGAAACCACAAGTGCAGCGGCACAGTCGGAAAATAACGCAGAGGCTGTGACAATACAAGTCGGTGAATTATATTCCGTAACGGACGAGGCGGAAGAAGATATCGACGTTGAATGGTCATATGAATCTTCGGATAAGGCTGTGGCAATAGTAAGAAGCGGAAAATACATAGCGGGCATTGGTGAAGGAAATGCCGAGGTTTCGGTAACCGAAGGCGGAACCACAAAGACATATTCGGTGGAGGTTGTCACACCTGCAGATGAATCCCGTTTGAGAAAGGTTTCCAATATCAAAGATAAAAGTATTTATATTGGAAGCGGATATAATGCACTCAATGCAAAGACATATATCACATCAAACGACCTTATAATCAGCAATTCGATTTTTTCTGCAAGTGATGTAAGCGCTCAGATAGACAATGACATGAACTATGCTTATATGGATTCGAATACCGCAAACAGAACAATATCGGTTTCTGAAACAAGCATAGAAGAATATTCAAAGAAATTTGCCGAAAAGCTGGAAGGAAAGCTGAAGGTTGATCTCAAAAAAGTCGTAAGCGGCGAGGCTGAAGGAAAATTCTCCGAATCCAAAGTCAGCTCGCAAAACTCCAAGACTGTATACAATACGGTTATGTTCACGGCACAGCGTGTTTCATACTTCATTGTAAATAATGAAAATCTGTATGAACTTGCAAAGAAAAACACGGCTGCATGGAGCGATTTGACCAACCCCAACATTCTGCCTGCGGAAATATTCGAAAAATACGGCACACATATTGTTACCGGTGTGATTTTGGGCGGAAGGCTTGAATTAAACTATACACTGTCTTCTACAGATGAGAATAAAAGCGAAGAAGAGCTTCTTGCAATAGCAGGAAAGATAACTGCAAACCTGTCTGCAGTATCCGGCGAGGTACAGGCTTCTTTTGATAAATCCGAAATCGAAAGTGCAAAAAAGAGCAATTGCCAGATCAAAACGAACGTAAATACCTACGGCGGCACAAGCACGAAAGATACGCTGGTTACAAGCCTTGAAACCTATAACACGGGATTTGCAAACTGGTATGATTCTTTAGACGAGAGCAATTATGCGCTGATAGATGTGACAAACGACGGTTTGGTGCCGATATGGCAGGTCCTCAAAAACCCCAGTAATCCAAGCGAAAATGCCGAGAGAATGCAGCAGCTTCAGGATTATTACAATGAGCAGATCGGGCTCAACTAAGTGAAAATGGCTGCTTAATCGGTCATTTGTATTACAGCATGAAAAGAAAAAAGCTTGTTATATCAATTGCAACAGTCGCCGTTTTGGCGGCTGCTGCAATTATGTTTTTTATTGCAAATAACAGCCACTACAAAAAGGCTGTTTATATTTATATGTGCGGCTCCACGCTCGAATACAACAACGGTGCGGGAACAGACGGCATAAAGGAGATGCTGGAAGCCGATATTCCCAAAGACGGCATTGTTGTGATACAGACAGGCGGTGCAAAAAAGTGGCGCAGCTTTGATATCCCGGAAGATAAGATATGCAGATATATCATAAAAAACGGGAAGCTTGTCATGAAACAAAAGTTAGACAATGCAAGCATGGGTGCTGCCGGAACTCTTTCGGGATTTCTTAAGTTTTGTGCCGATAAATATCAAGCCGAAAGCACAAGCCTGATTTTCTGGGACCACGGGCAGGGAAGCACGGGAAGTGTCTGCTTTGACCAGAATTATGATATGGACGGGCTTGATATAAGTGAGATTAAATCGGCAATGGAAGAGAATGGCTCGCATTTTAACATTATCGGTTTCGATGCATGCCTCATGGCAAATTATGATGTTATAAACACTTTGTCTTCGTATGCCGATTATATGATTGCTTCGGAAGAAATCGAACCTGCAGGCGGCTGGGATTATACCAAAGCCCTTAATATCATAATGGAAAATGATGACGCAAAAGAAGCTGGAAAGCTTATCTGCGATTCATATATGGAAAAATGCAAAGACAATGGGAAAGATATCACGGCAACAATGTCGCTTGTCGAACTTTCTAATATCGAGAATTTAAGAAACTCGTTTGAGGATTTTTCTTCGTTTTTAAAACAAAAGTCAGAAAAAGCATACGGAAACTTCGGGATACTTTCGGCCACATCTTATGTTTCGAAATTCGGCGGAAACAGCCGATTGGAAGGATACAGCAATCTTATTGACCTTTATGGGTTTGCAGGTGAATTAAAGGGCGAAGATTCGTCGGCGGAAAAATTGTGCGATGCCGTTAAGGAGACGGTTATCTATTCGGCTTTCGGAGAAAAAAGGAAAAACGCAGGCGGAATTTCGCTTTATTATCCGCTTATATATGATTCCGAAATGACAGGTAAATTTCTTAATGTATGCAGCAGCCAAAATTACAAGGACTATATCGAAAGCATATATGTCGGCGAGAAAGAAAATACGATAAGCTTTTCGGACAGCGGAAGCGTGTTTAAGGACGGAAGCTTCGGCATAAGCCTCAGTGCCGAGAGCAAAAAATATATTAAGTCGGTTGAATACTGCCTTATCGAATTTGAAAATGCAGACGATGGAAGCTACAGGACGAATATCAGCGGACTGGGCTTTGACAATGATATTTACGGTGATTGGGAAACGCTGAAATTTCACAGCAATTTCAGAGGCGTTTGGCCCGCACTTAACGGTGTGACTTTGAATTCTTCGGTAGTCGAGGAAACGGCCGAGCAAATCATATTTTCGGCGCCTGTTATCGTAAATGACGGATTCGTATCTTTTCTGAGATTTTCGTATACATTTGACGATTCGAACGAAGACGGCGGATATTACAGCATTATCGGAATTTGGGACGGCATAGATTCTGAAGGCCTCCCTTCAAAATCCGTGACGCCGCTCAAAGAGGGCGATAAAGTCACGGTTTTGCTTGATAATATGTCGCAAGAAGATTATGAAACGGCACTTATCCAGGGGCAGAGCATAACAATCGGAAGTGACGGAGGTATCATATCGGAGGCGTTCCTTAAACAGCCCTATTACCAGTATGTTTTTGTCGTGACCGACATATACGGAAATAAGTATTATTCGGACACTGCGGTTTTTGAAATGCTTTATACAGCTGAGGAACTGGAAAAAAATCCCCTTGAAGACGGAGAATATGCGGCAAAAGTTTTTGCGGTAAGCCAGGATATGGACAATAAAGCAATGTATGAGGGGGTGAAGTGAATCAAATTCCGTTTTGATTTGATGTGAATTTTAAGCCGTGCAATCAGCTGTTCTGGAATTCATAAGCAAAGGATTTATGATAAACTGCAAATGCAGGCTGATATTTTTTCGGCCTCATCGCCTGTGATATCAAGCATATCCATTGCTTCCTCTTTTGATATATTCAATTTTTTCATAAGTATAATTATGTCCTTTGCCTGTCCACTGGCTTCCCCTTCAGCCTTAGCTTCGGCTGCAGCTTTTTTGCTTGCCTGAGCCACTTCGCAGCGCACATATTCTTTCATTTCTTCTTCAGGGTCATAAAATCCGAGCATGATATCTTCGACCTCGCTAATGTCTTTTCCGCCCTCATAATAAAGGATTTTCACACTCAGGTCAATGGATGAAA
>CAVHKC010000152.1:0-4111 GCA_963636455.1 Ruthenibacterium lactatiformans | reverse complement strand
AATACAAGAGTCTAAAAAATCCCCCCTGTGTGTCTACTTTTTGTATAGCACTTCAATCCATCCTATCCACTCGCAAGCCTCGTTTTCATCCCGTCCACTCAACCTCAAAATCCACCCAGTTGATATATTCCCACACAGCAAAAATCCGAGCATCCGGGCAGTCCTTAAAGAACCGTCCAAACACTCGGAAATATTTTGATTTCAAGCCTTTTCTCGTTATTTAATTCTGTACCTTAGACAGCAAAACTACCGTCTCAACATGCACCGTCTGGGGGAACATATCCACGCAGCATACTTTTTCCGGTTCGTATCCTGCAATTTTGAAGCTTTTCAAATCTCTTGCAAGCGATGTCGGTTTGCAGCTTATGTATACAATTTTTTCAACGCCCCACGAAAGTATCTTTCCGAGGGCTTTGGGATTTATTCCCTCACGCGGAGGGTCAAGAATCAAAGAATCGGGTTTTCCTAAAATATCGACAGCCTTAAGAACATCCGCTGCCACAAAACTTGCATTTTTTATGCCGTTCAGCTCGGCGTTTTCTTTTGCGGCCAAAACAGCTTCTTCAACAATCTCAACGCCCACGACATTATCAACCGACGGCGACATAAGCTGTGCTATCGTTCCCGTGCCCGAATAAAGGTCAAACAATGTTCCGTGGGCATCTTTTGCATATTCTCTTGCTTTGCCATACAAAAGCTCTGCGCCCCTTGTGTTTGTCTGGAAAAAAGAAAAGACGGATATTTTGAACCGAAGATTTAAAACCTCGTCAAAAATATAATCACGACCGTAAAGAATTCTTATTTCGTCTGCCTTCACCACGTCCGAAAGAGAATCGTTTATTATATGCAGTATTCCCTTGATTTCACCTTCAAGCTCAAGCGAAAGAAGCTCATTGCAAAGGCCGCTTAAGTCGAATTGCTTTTCCGATGTTGTGACAATCGCAGCCATGATTTCACCTGTTTTTTCTCCCCGTCTTAAAAGTAGGTGCCTAAGCCACCCTTTGTGTGTTTTTTTATTATGAAAATCAAGCTCGTTTGAGCTTACAAACGGTTCGAAATAATCATGAACGGCATTTCTGATTTTGTTCAAATCATCATGAACAAGGCGGCAGTCGCGGATATTTACGATATTCATGAAACTTCCCCTTTGATGAAGTCCCAGTGCAAAAGGGCCGTCCTTGCATTCATCTCCGAATGCAAATTCCATCTTGTTTCTGTATCCTTGCTCAGAAGGGCTTGGTATTATTCCTTCGAATATATAGTTTTGTAAATTTCCCGTTTCATTATTCCCGCATAATACTTCAGCTTCCGAAACCATATCTTTTTTTTCATAGCATGTCTGGCCGTATTCACCGGTTTCACAGGTCTTTATTGTTTCCGAAGCAGTGCCTGCCTGTTTTGCGACATTTGGCGATATCTTACCATCAAAGCAAGCCTCATCAAGCAGTTCTTTCACTTCTTTGGCTTTAAGATCAAGCTGTTTTTCATAACTTATCTTTTGATATGTACAGCCGCCGCACATATCAAAATGAGGACAGAGTGCTTCTCTGTCCTCTAAAACGGTCAAATCCTGAAACCTGTTTTTCTTTTTACTCATATTGAAATTTATTCCTCGAAATCCGAATCGTCCAATTCCATGTGATCAGCTTCGTCATAGTAGCTGTCAAGGTCGTCATAAAGATCGTAATCTCTTTCAAAACGGGTTCTTACTCTCCAAGCGGCATAAATAAGTCCTGCAACAAGAGTAATCGCACCGAAAACGCAAAGAATAATTATCAATGTCTTCTTTTCGTTTTCTTCTGCCTCTTCCTTTTTAACAAGCTCGGCAATCTTCGTTAATTTTATCCAATCCTTAACATCTTCGATTTTATCAATCATTTTTTTAACACCCTTTCTTTTGAATTTAAACACCGCAAACACTTCTATCGTCTGCAATCTTTCATGAAAAGAATTTTAGCCTACTGCAGAATGTTTTGCAACAATCCGAAAAAATATTTTACACTTTTTTCGGATTTCGTATAAAAAGTTTTTTTCAAAATCTCATCCTGCTTTATTTTTTCGTTGCCTTAAGCCTTGCCATCGCACGCGAAAGCGAAGCCTGCGAACGGTGATATTCCTGAACGCTCAGCTTCTGGCGCAGTCTTTCTTCTGCCCTTTGCTTTGCACGTTCTGCCCTTGCACGGTCGATTTCTTCCGGCTTTTCCGCACTTCCAGTAAAAAGAACCGCATAATCGGGTTTTACTTCCGCAAAGCCCTGAGAAACAACCGCCTCCTGCCATTTGCCGTCGGCAAAAAATCTGACTGTGCCCGGCTCAAGTGCGGTAACAACAGGCTCATGGCCCGACTGAACACCGTATTCGCCGTCAATTGCAGGCATGATCACGCTTTCCGCATCACCTTTGAAAAACTCCTTTTCCGGAGTAAGTATTTCAAGATAAAATGTCTTAGCCATCAAATTGCCCCCTGGCTGTGAGCCTTCGTGCGGATTTCATCCACATTTCCGACCATCGCAAAAGCAGATTCGGGATATTGATCAAGCTCGCCTCCAAGCAGTGCCTCGAATGCGTTCAAAGTTTCCTCAAGAGTCACATATCTGCCCTCAAGCCCCGTGAATGCCTCGGCAACAAAGAAAGGCTGAGAAAAATACTGCTGCATGCGGCGTGCACGGTCAACCGTTTTCCTGTCCTCTGCGCTCAATTCTTCCATTCCCAAAATTGCGATGATATCCTGCAGTTCACGATACCTTTGCAGAAGCTCCTGTGCACCTCTGGCAATCTTGTAATGCCTTTCGCCCACAACATCCGGTTCCAAAATTCTGGAAGTCGACTCAAGCGGGTCAACAGCCGGATAAATTCCCTGTTCAACGATTTTACGCGAAAGAACCGTTGTTGCATCAAGGTGGGCAAATGTTGTTGCGGGTGCCGGGTCTGTAAGGTCGTCTGCCGGAACATAAACTGCCTGAACAGAAGTTATTGCGCCCTCTTTAGTAGATGTGATACGCTCCTGAAGTGCACCCATTTCATCGGCAAGTGTCGGCTGATATCCAACGGCTGACGGCATACGCCCCATCAAAGCCGAAACCTCAGAACCCGCCTGCACATATCTGAATATATTGTCTATAAACAAAAGCACATCCTGTTTTTTGCAGTCTCTGAAATATTCTGCCATCGTAAGGCCCGTAAGCGCAACCCTCATACGGGCTCCGGGAGGCTCGTTCATCTGACCGAACACAAGCGCCGTATTGTTCAAAACTCCGGACGCTCCCATTTCTCTCCAAAGGTCGTTTCCCTCACGGGTTCTTTCGCCTACGCCTGTGAATATCGAATAACCGCCGTGTTCTGCGGCAATACTTCTTATAAGCTCCTGAATAAGAACGGTTTTTCCGACACCCGCACCTCCGAAAAGGCCTATCTTTCCGCCTCTGGCATAGGGTGCAAGAAGGTCGATAACCTTGATTCCCGTCTCCATGATCTCGGTTGTGGGGTTCTGCTCGGCAAAAGACGGTGCCTTTCTGTGTATTGACCATTTTTCTTTTGCACAGACATCGCCTTTTTCATCGATAGGCTCTCCCAAAACATTGAACATTCTTCCGAGAGTTTCTTCGCCTACCGGCGTTTCAATTGTATGCCCCAAAGCGGTTACTTCATCTCCCCTGCCCAGGCCTTCGCTTGGCGAAAGCATTATGCAGCGGACAGTATCTCCGCCCACATGCTGGGATACTTCCATAACCTGCTTTTTCCCGCCGAGTTCGACGGTAAGCGCTTCGTTTATTTCAGGCAGCTTTCCGCCGTCGAACGAAACATCGACAACCGGTCCGAGAACCTGCACTATGTTCCCCTTAAGCTCCATTACATTTCCTTCCTTTCTTCAAGATAAGCTTCCGTCGGCAAGAAACCTTGCCGTTCTTACAGGCTTTATTTCACGAAGCGGCGCAGCATCCGTTTTCTTTTGCTGAGCACCGCCCACGATTTCTGTGATTTCTTGTGTTATTGCCGACTGGCGGGCACGGTTGTAAGACAGCGAAAGTTCTTTCAACATTTCCTTTGCATTGCTGGTCGAAGAATCCATTGCCGTCATACGGGCATTCTGTTCGGAACAAAATGACTCAACC
>CAVHKC010000151.1:398-4121 GCA_963636455.1 Ruthenibacterium lactatiformans | reverse complement strand
CAAAAACCTCAACCCCAGCCGCAAACATTGTTACATCCGTGCCGTCTTTTAAAACTATGCCTTTTCCGATTTCAAATTTATATGAAGCCTCGTCGTTGTAGACAGGAACCGCATAGCGTCCGAGCCTTATATAAACAGGTCCTTCATATTCATATGCCGCTTTCACAGCTGCCTTCGTTTCTATATCGTCGCTCGGAACAATCACAGTCATATTGGGTATTGTCCTCATAAGAGATATATCTTCCAGGCACTGGTGCGTCGCACCGTCTTCGCCGACCGTGATTCCCGCATGAGTTGCCGCAATTTTGACATTAAGCTTTGTATGCGCCACGGAATTTCTCACCTGCTCAAAGGCTCTTCCTGCCGCAAACATCGCAAAAGAAGAAGCAAATACCCTCTTTCCGCTGGCTGCAAGTCCTGCCGCAATACCAATCATATTGCCCTCTGCTATGCCGCAGTCATAATGCCTGTTCGGAAATTCTTTTTTAAAAATCGCTGTTTTCGTAGTTTCTGCCAAGTCCGCATCAAGCACCACAATGTCTTTATGTTCTTTTCCAAGCTCAGCCAAAGCCTTTCCGTAGCTGTCTCTTGTTGCTGTTTTTACATTGGTTTCCATGTTTATCTTTGCTGCCATTTCCATGCCTCTTTATAAATCCTTGTTCTCAAGTTCCTTCATGGCGAGCTCAAATTCCTCATCATTGGGGGCTTTGCCATGCCATCCTGCTTTATCTTCCATAAAGGAAACGCCTTTTCCTTTTATGCTGTTTGCAATAATTGCGCTCGGCATTCCCTTGCACTTGCGTGCCTGAGTGAAAGCTTCTTCAAGAGAATCGAAATCATGAGCATCGGCTCTTATAACATTAAAATTAAATGCCATGAATTTTTCGTCAATCGGATACGGATTGCAGACATCCTTTATGCAGCCGTCAATCTGAAGTCCGTTGTTGTCCACGATAACAACCAAATTATCCAATTTCTTTGCACCGGCAAACATCGAAGCTTCCCAAACTTCGCCTTCCTGAAGTTCTCCGTCACCAAGCAGTGCATATACCCGATAATCTTTTTTGTCAATCTTTGCAGCCAATGCCATTCCGACTGCCGCTGAGATTCCCTGACCGAGCGAGCCTGTCGACATATCCACTCCCGGTGTTGTATGCATATCTGGATGCCCTTGAAGCATTGCCCCTGTATGCCTTAGATTCTCCAATTCCTTTTTTTCAAAAAAGCCTTTTTCCGCAAGTACGGAATAAAGTGCGGGTGCCGCATGCCCCTTTGACAAAACAAATCTGTCTCTTTGGGGAGCTGTCGGATTTTTAACATCGATATTTTTCATTTCTTCAAAATAAAGATATGTAAGAATGTCCGCACTGGAAAGCGAACCGCCCGGGTGACCGGATTTTGCCGCATGAACGGCTGTAATTATATCTTTTCTTACTTCGTTTGCGATTTTTTTAAGTTCTGTTTCGTTCATTGTGTGCCTCTATTTTAATGCTGCCAGATAATCTGCTTTGAATTTTTCAATACCCTTGTCCGTAAGCGGATGTTCGGTCATCTGCATAAGAACCTTGTACGGAACGGTGGCTATATCTGCTCCGACAAGTGCGCTCTTGGTGACATGCATTGTGTTTCTTATTGAAGCTGCAATTATTTCCGTTTCTATTCCCTGAATTGCAAACATCTCGGCAATTTCTTCGATCAAATCCATGCCGCGCATCGAAATATCGTCAAGCCTTCCGACAAAAGGCGACACATAAGCCGCACCCGCTCTTGCCGCCAGAAGTGCCTGATTCACGGAAAAAATAAGCGTCATGTTAACCTTTATTCCTTCGTCCGAAAGCCTTTTGCACGCCTTGAGTCCTTCCTTTGTCATGGGAATTTTCACAACCATGTTGGGATGAATCGCCGCAATCTCACGGCCTTCTAAAATCATGCCCTCGGCATCTTCTGTCGTTGCCTTGACTTCTCCGCTTATCGGTCCGTCCACAATTTGCGCAATTTCGGCTACCGCCTCCTTGACATCCCTTCCTTCTTTTGCAATAAGCGAAGGATTTGTGGTAACACCGCAGATAATTCCCATTTCCGCAGCTTCTCTGATTTCGTCAACATTTGCAGTATCAATAAAAAGCTTCATAATATATATTTGTTTCCTTTCAAACTTTTACATAAAATCGGATTCCGTCAGTTCCCTAAGAGCGTTGTCATCCTTCTTAAATGCCGCAAAGAGCTTTCCCGTATTTCTCTTGTCGGCTTTCTTAATAGCCATTTCCATGATATAGACGATATTGTCATATCCGAACCTTGCGGTCGGTATATTAAGTTCATCGATCTTCGCGTGCAGCGCAAGAAGTGCCATATCGTTGACCATATATCCTTTTCTTTCGGCATAATCACACGCCACATCCGCCCATTGCGAAATTGTAAGCTCTCCCACGCCGATGCGGTTTTTGAAAAGCTTTTCTATTTCGGGATGATTGTTCACAATCGTTTCGATGGCAAGCACATTGCTTTCAAGCACAACCATGTTCTTTGCTGTGCCATTTTCGATTGCCTTGATTATTCCTTCAACAGCCTCATCATTGAGGTCTCCGACATTTTCGATTATCAGGTCGTTGCCCTCAATCTTTTTGAACACTTTTTCAATGTTTTTGCCGTTTATGGACTCTGCCTGCACTTTTGCGACTCTGCCTGCTCCGTATCCCAATTCCTTGGTTACCGCCTTTATTATGGAGATTGCAAGGAATGTTTTGCCGGTTTTGGCATCACCTGTCACAATCAGGTTTCCTCCCGATTCATCTCCGTTTTGCTTGCATATGAGGATGTCATTTATAACATTTGTGATGTCCTCATCCATGTTCTCTACAAGCAAAAATTCTGCAAGCTCTTCCCTGAGTTCGTTGTCAAGCGTGTATTTGAACGGCTTTTCAATTTCCTGAGTGTCGCCTTTCACGGGTTCATATTCTTCCGGCAGGTCCGCTGTTTCCATCTGTTGTTCCTCTTCAGAAATGTTTTCGCCTGCCTGAGCCTCATCGTTTTCATCTGCCTCGTCAAATCCCAAAATTTCTTCTTCAACAAAGACCTTGTCTGCGTCATCGTCCTTTTCTTGTGCAGCTGATGTTTCGGGAATGCTTTCTTCCTCAGGCATCGTCTGCCCACTATCTTCTTCCGGCTTTACTTCTGCCTCTGCTTTAATTTTTTCTTCATCATTCTCACCGAATATCCCGGCAAAAATATCATCAAGCTCGTCAAGGCCTGCCTCTTTTACTGCCTTTGCCTGTTCTTCTGTCACCTTCGACTCCGCCTCCGCTTCTGTATTTGAATTTTTCTCATCTGAAGGATCTTCTTTTCCGAGGACTCCCGCAAGAAAGTCCCCAAGGCCTTCTATATCTTCGTTTTCTTCCTGCTCGCTTTTGGTATCTTCCGCTTTTGACATATCCGCTGTGCCCTGAATTTCATTTGCTGCGGCTTCGTTTTCTCCATCATCTGAAATTTGCGTTTCGCTCGGGCCTTCTTCCGGTTCTTCACCTGCCTTACCTGCGGGTATGCTTTCTTCCTGCTTTGTTTCGGTCAGGCTTGCTATATCCACCGAAAGGTTGGGCGTTTCAATCTCAATTCCCTCGTCTTCCGATTCTCCGGATGATTCTTCAGTCTGGTCATCTGACACTTTTGATTCGTCAGACTCGATTTCTTCGCTGTTGTCTGTCGGAGCACTTTCAGTGAAATTTT
>CAVHKC010000151.1:0-388 GCA_963636455.1 Ruthenibacterium lactatiformans | reverse complement strand
GGATTTTTCTTCAAGAATTTCGACGGACTGTATTTCAATTTCGTCAGTCTGCTTCTCTTCCGGATTTTCGTCAAATTCATCGTCAAAAACAGGCACGACAGTTTCAATTCCGCCGACAGCCTCCTGAATTTGTTTCAGCCTTTCAGCCTCTATTCTTTCGATTGCTTCTTTATTTTCTTCATTATGTTCGATATTGTTTGCATATGTCTTGAAAAGCTGGTCAATCGAAAACTGCCCCTGAACCTGATCTTTTTCTTCTCTTAAAATATCAAGGCTCACCCCAAGGCCGTCATCTTTGATTTCGACTTTTTTTCTTTCGTAAAAAGTTGTAAGATCCGGTGTTTCGCCGAGTTCATCGTCCGATTTGATTTCCGCTTCTCTTTGCGCT
>CAVHKC010000150.1:1173-4136 GCA_963636455.1 Ruthenibacterium lactatiformans | reverse complement strand
GTTTCTAAAATGTCTTCCCCTAAAGTTTCTCAAGGTAACTTCCCGAAATCAAAAAAACGGGAAGTTCGAATAAAAATTTACATAATATTTGTGTATTATTAAAAAAAACGGGAAGGGGTATGCGGGCTAATAGTATTTACCGTCTGGGGTCCAGTTACGCTTTAGACAGATGAGTAATGTCAGTTACCGACAAATGTGAAGAACATTGATATCATTGTACTGAATGTGTTACACTAACCGGAAATATGCGGAAAACACAAAAAAATTTAAAAGCAGACACTTCCGGGTAAGGCAGGATAAAATCTATGAGCAGACCAAGGATAGCTTGGCTTGATTATGCCAGAATGATTGCCATTGTATGCGTTGTAATCACGCATACAACTGAAATCGTATATAAGATTAATGCAGAAAATTTGATGCAGTATTCGTTTTATCTAAGAATTTTTGTATTGTTAATGTTCACGATTGGAAGATTGGGAGTCCCCTTTTTCTTCTTCTTGACCGGATATTTACTGTTAGATCGCAAATATTCCCGTGAAGATTACAAAACATTTCTTAAAAAGAATTTTTGCGGAGTACTTTTAACAACAGCGATATGGATTATCATATACAACATTTTTAATGCAATATTTTGGAACACATCATTTAACATTGGAAATTGTCTGAAGAATCTGTTTTTTCTTAAATCGACAGAAATGTCGCATATGTGGTATATGCCGGTAATTATAGGAATGTATTTGTTCATACCTTTTGTTGCGAATGCACTGAATAATACAGATATAAAGATTTTTTGCATTCCGTTGATTTTGGCTTTTGCATATCTTTTCATAGTACCCGTTATAAATGTATTCCTGACAGCGAATGGTCAGGAAACATTTGAGGCGCTGCCTGACCTCAGTTTTTCGGGAGGAAAATATGGATTTATGATTTTGTTGGGCTATCTGGTGAAGAAAGGAATATTTGATAAAATTCATTCATTTGTCCTTGTAATACTCGGAGCAGCCGCTTTTGTATTTACGGTATTTATCCAGAACTATTCAAATATGCGCGGAATCACATATAATTTATGGTACAATTGCGCAAGTTTGCTGATTGCAGCCTTGTCAATATTTATATTATTATCCAGAATGAAATTGAAGCCGAAAAAAGTGGTGGAGAGTATATCGAAGCTTTCATTTGGAATATATCTGATTCACAAATTGATTCTTTTTCCGTTAAACAGATATTATCATTATGGAAATAGCAGTGTCGGCAGATGGATAGTGCTGTTTGCAATTACATTTTTTGCAGCCTGGATAGTGGCTTTAATCATTGGAAAGGTAGAACCGCTCGCCAAATTGCTGATGTTCCAGAAAAATTCTAAACAGGTTAATCGGTAAGATTAATTTGAATGCATTGAAAAGAAGGAAAGCTTGTTATATAATCATGCATGGCTGTCTTCGGGCAGCACATAAGATGATTTTAAGGAGGCAATAATGGCTGAAATTACAAAAGACATGACAATTGGCGAGATATTAAGAATCGATGAAGGACTTGTGCCTTTGCTTCTTGAAACGGGAATGCACTGCCTCGGATGCCCTTCGGCTCAGATGGAAACATTGGAAGAGGCATGCATGGTTCACGGAAATGATGTTAATTCTTTAGTTTCAAGAATGAACGAATATCTTGCAGCAAAATAGAACCTGCGAGGTTTTATATCGATTTGCAGCGGCGGGCTTTGTCCCGCCGTTTTTTTATGGCAGTAATAACAAGGATAATCACAAGAATCCCAAACACGCATACCGTCGGGATCAGATATGTAAGCAGCATGCTGTTTGAGGTCTTCACACTGAGCCACAGCTCGTTCATAAGCTGATTGCCTTCGGTCGAAAGTGCACTGAAACCTTGCCCACGTGCAAGAATTTCAGTGGAAGGGTAGGCAATTTCGCTTTGGGCAATTTCTTCATCCATATATTCTTTTGCAGCAGATATTGGGGTTGAATAGCCCAAATATTCAAGATTTTGTCCGGAAATAACAGGCTCACACAAAAAATTTATGAAAAGCTCTGCTTCGGTTTTATGCTGAGCATTTTTCAAAATGCAGCATCCGTCAACAAATAAGTTGAATCCCTCATTTGGAATCATGAATTCAAGATCAGGATTTTCCTGAACCATAAGAAGATAATCACCCGCATAGTAAGGAGCAACCCAGGCTTCGCCGCGCTCCATTTTGTCAAAAACCTGGTCCATGACATAGCTTTGAACCAAAGTGTTTTGCTCCCGCAGTTTTGCAGCGGCAGAAGAAAGTTCTTCTTCGGATTCGGAATTTAGGGAGTATCCGAGAAGAAGTTCTGAAATTGCAAATGCGTCTCGGCAGTTGTCAAACATCAGTATTTTCCCGGCATAGCTGCTGTTCCAAAGCAAATCCCAGCTTCCGTCCGCGTCTTCTGCATTCACATAGCGGCTGTTGTATATAAGTCCGACATAGCCCCATGTGTAGGGAACAGAGTAGATGTTATCCGGGTCGTACGACATATTTTTGAACGAACTGTCAACCTTTTCATAGTTTGGAATATTTGAAAAATCCAAAGGCGCAAGCATATCTTCGGCAATCATTTTTTCTATCATGTAATCCGACGGGATGACGATGTCGAAAGAAGAACTGTCCGTCTGCAGTTTTGTATACATGCTTTCATTGCTGTCAAATGTCATGTAGTTTACTTTGATATCAGGGTAAACTTTTTCAAATTCTTCGATAACATTGATATATCCGTCGCTGCCGTCCGAAATATACTGTCCCCAGTTGTAAATATTAAGCTCGGTTTTTCCGCCCGTGTATTCCGGCAGATTTTCGTAATACTCAGAGATGTTGTCTGAGTTAATCCATGATTCTTCCGAATCGTCGTCTTCGGAATCTTCATCTGAAATAAGAGTCATTTCATTGTTTTCAGCATTTTCTTCAGAAAGAACATCTGATATATTAT
>CAVHKC010000150.1:0-1163 GCA_963636455.1 Ruthenibacterium lactatiformans | reverse complement strand
ATATTATTACCTGCTTCCTCCGAAGCCGAAACGGATACATGGGAAAAACAGCCGAATGCAAGCACCATGCACAGCAGTATTGCAAACATTTTTTTTATGCATATACGGTTTTTGGGGTTATATTTTTTCATATCAGTCCTCAACACCTGCTTTTTTTCGGATAGCCTTCTTCAGTTCACGATTTGAATGCCTGTTTTTTTCGCTTCGGCCTTCAATCAGATTCATCACAATCATAAGAAGCAATATCACGGCAAACATAAGCGTAAACAGAGCATAAAGCTTGGGGTGAATGGGCTTCTTGGTGTAGTTGTAGATTTCGACCGGAAGTGTTACAAAGCTTGACCCCGTAACGAAATAGGAAATTACGAAATCGTCAAGCGACATTGTAAAAGCCATGAGCGCCCCCGAAAGGATACCAGGAAGAAGCTCGAAAACAGTGACTTTGAAGAAGGCTTTCATCGGCCCGCAGCCAAGATCCATTGCGGCTTCCGTAAGGTTCGGATTCATTCTGTGAAGTTTGGGAAGCACATTCAAAATAACAAAGGGAAGATTGAATGTTATATGCGCAATAAGCACAGTCCAGAAGCCTAAAATGCCGTTTGTTTTGAGAAGCCCGCCAAAAAATGCAAAAAGCAGCGCCATGGAAACACCTGTCACGATATCTGGATTTGTCATCGGAATATTGGTGAGCGTCATAATTGCACTTTTCATTTTGCCGCGCATATTATAAATTCCGACAGCAGCCATTGTCCCAAGCAGTGTTGCCGCAGCCGTTGAGATTATCGCAACCAAAAACGAATTTTCCACAAGCAGAAGCAGTGATTTGTCGGCAAATAAATCGGCATACCTGTCAAAGGTAAAGCTCTTAAAAACAGCAAGGTCCGTTCCGGAGCTGAAAGAAGCAACCGCAAGAACAATTATTGGTATATATAAGAATATAAAAACAATTACCGTAATTATTTTGTTGAAGTTTTTCATATGCCGGCGTCCTCCTCGTCTGTTCCCACACGGTGTGTTATTCCTATGCAGATGAAAATGAGTATCATGAGAACAAGCGACATTGCCGCACCGAGGTTGGGATTGTAGGCCCCCTTAAACTGGGATTCGATAATATCGCCGACAAGGATTGTTCCCGGAGAACCAAGCTTTTGAGAAATATAAAA
>CAVHKC010000149.1:0-4164 GCA_963636455.1 Ruthenibacterium lactatiformans | reverse complement strand
TTCCCGAATAATGCGGGCAAGAAACGCAAAATCCAAAAAACGGAACAGTAGAACCGTAAAAAAGCCCGTAAATTCAAGGGATTTCTTATATATGACGCAAAGAAGGGAAAAGGCAGAAATCAAAAAGAGGAGATTTGACATGGCAGAACATGATTATGAAAATGCAGAAAGCGGCGCAAGAATTCTTGTCGTAGGCGTTGGCGGTGCAGGAAACAATGCGGTAAACAGAATGATCGAAAGCGGAGTCCAGGGCGTTGAGTTTATTGCGGTAAACAGCGATAAGCAGACTCTCACAAGAAGCAAAGCCCCGGTTCTCATTCAGATAGGCGAAAGACTCACAAAAGGACTCGGAGCGGGAGCTCAGCCCGAAATCGGCCAGAAATCGGCTGAAGAAAGCAATGAGCTTATCCAAAAGGCTATGTCCGGCGCAGATATGGTTTTCATCACCTGCGGCATGGGCGGCGGAACAGGAACGGGTGCTGCACCCGTTATCGCAAAGATTGCGAAAGAAATGGAAATTCTTACGGTTGCTGTTGTTACAAAGCCGTTCAGATTTGAAAATAAAACCAGAATGAACAATGCGATCATGGGTATCGAAAGGCTCAAAGAGGTGGTTGATACTCTGATTGTTATTCCGAACGATAAACTGCTTGATATTGTTGACAAGCGCACTTCAATTGCAGATGCGTTCAAAAAGGCAGACGAGGTTTTGGAGCAGGGCGTAAGCGGTATTACCGATCTTATCAATATTCCCGCACTCATCAACCTTGACTTTGCGGATGTGCGCACTGTTATGTTCGAAAAGGGAATCGCTCACATCGGAATCGGTGTGGGAACAGGCGACAACAAGGCGGAAGAAGCCGTTAAATATGCGGTTACATCACCGCTTCTTGACACGAATATCCGCGGGGCTTCACATGTAATCATCAATGTTTCGGGTGATATTTCACTTATGGAAGCAAACGATGCGGCGTCTTATGTTCAGGAACTTGCCGGAGACAGCGCAAATATCATCTTCGGTGCACGTTATGATGAAGAGCCTGCCGACACATGCAAGATTACGGTTATCGCAACAGGCATAAACGATTCGACTTCGAAAGTGGGAACACCGCTTGCAAAGGATAACAAGTTCAGAAGCATCGGTCTTTTCGAAAAAGAAAAGAAGGAAAAAGAGGAAGAAGATTTCCACACACCGGCTGAAGATCCCAGAATCATGCGCCCCGAAAGGCCAATTGTTGAAAAAGCTGCAGAACCGGTTATTGCAGAACCGATTCCTCAGGCACCTTCAGAGCCTTCTATCGATTTTACGGCTCCGAAGCCCGAACAGCAGAAGCCTTCTTCGGGAATGGAAATTAATATTCCTGATTTTCTGAGAAGGAAGAAAAACTGAAAATTCGAAATCTGTCAGGCTGAAATTTAAAATTTTGTTTGACAAACAATGTCGGCACGAGTATACTTTGCAAGTACGGCTGATTTGTCGTGCATTTTATTGAAGAGATTAGGAGGTGTTGATTATGTCAATCTGCCCGAAAAATAAAACATCCAAAGCAAGAAGAGACAAGAGAAGAGCTAATTGGAAAATGAGCAATCCCTGTCTTGCAAAGTGCAGCACATGCGGCGAGCTTGTAGCTCCTCACATGGTTTGCAAAAACTGCGGATCGTATAATAAGCGCACGATTATTGACCTCGAAGAGGCGTAATAAGCTTGTTGTCGAATCTCAATTTGAATTCATTTAAGGTCGGTTTATACCGGCCTTTTTGATTTCTGAAGTTTTTAGGAATTTGCACACAGCATGGGCGCAAAATGGCAGGGCGGTTATATTGACTGAAAACCTTTATTTTGTTACAATTTCATTTGCGCTTTGAAACGGAAAAAAGATTCTTAAATAAAGCAAAAAAAGACACATATCAGGCTTTTAAAATGACAGTCGAAAAAAGAAAAGAGGATTGAATTGAGTTACGCAGATAATGTTTTTATAGACATGTGCAAAGATATTATAGAAAACGGAACCGACACAACAGGTGAAAAGGTTCGCCCTGTGTGGACAGACACGGGAGAATCGGCCTATACGATAAAAAAATTCTGTGTCGTAAACAGATATGACCTAAGGAAGGAATTCCCTGCACTCACCTTGAGAAAGACTGCAATCAAATCGGCAACGGATGAGATGCTGTGGATTTGGCAAAAAAAGAGCAACAATATCAAGGATTTAAGTTCCCATATCTGGGATGAGTGGGCAGACGAAAAAGGAAGCATAGGTGAGGCTTACGGATATCAGATAGGGCAGAAAAGCCGCTACAAGGAAGGCTGGTTCGACCAGATTGACAGGGTTATCTTTGACCTTAAAAACAATCCGTACAGCCGAAGGATTCTGACCAATATCTATGTTCACCAAGACCTTCATGCAATGAATCTTTATCCTTGCGCATACAGCATGACTTTCAATGTGACAAAAGAAAAGGGTTCGGAAAAGCTTGTTTTAAATTCAATCTTAAATCAGCGTTCGCAGGATGTTCTTGCGGCAAACAACTGGAATGTTGTGCAGTATTCGATTCTTACGATGATGCTTGCGCAGGTGTGCGGAATGGAAGCAGGTGAATTTGTGCATGTTATTGCGGATGCGCATATCTATGACAGGCATGTTCCGATTATCAAAGAACTCATAACGAGGAAGCCGCTTCCGGCACCCAAGGTGTATCTTACGCCCGGGATCACGGATTTTTACGAATTCACAAAAGATGATGTTCATGTCGAAGGATATGAAACGCATGAACAGATTAAGAATATCCCCATTGCAGTGTGAAAGACTTGCAAAATGAGGGATAGATTTTAGGAAGCGTTTGCACAAAGGATTTTTGCAAAGAAAAGAAAGTATTTGAAATTTTTGCAAAATCAGGAAATGACAGGAAAGGAAAGCATTTATGATAAGAGCGATTGTTGCGGCAGACAGAAACTGGGCCATAGGAAAAGACAACAAGCTTTTGATTTCGATACCCGACGATATGCGGTTTTTCAAGGACACGACTTCGGGAAATGTTGTTATTATGGGAAGGAAAACACTCGAAAGCTTTCCTCAGAAAAAGCCGCTTCCGAACCGTGAAAATATCGTTATAACAAGAGATTTGAATTATGAAAGGCCTGATGTCACGATCGTTCACAGTCCGCAGGAAGCTTTGAGAGTTGCCGAGGAATTTAAAAAAGATATTTATATTATCGGCGGAGGCTCGATCTATGAAGCTTTGATTGACAGCTGCGACGAGGCACTTGTCACATATATTAAATATGCATATGATGCGGATACTTTTTTTCCGAATCTGGACAAAAGGCCTGAATGGGTGCTTGTGGGAGAATCGGAAGAGCAGACGCACTATGATATAATCTACTTTTTCAGAAAATATCAAAGAAGAAAAGATTACCGTCCGTAAGAATAAAAAATAAAAGGATATACCACTCAAACAAAGGGGATTTTTTTGGGCATTTATGCGAAAAGACAAAGAAAAGAGGCAGTTTTAGATGATTGGCGATAAAAAAATACTTTACAGCGGAATGCAGGCAACGGGTTCGCTGACACTTGGAAATTACTTGGGAGCACTCAAAAACTGGGTTAAATTAAGCAGCGAGTATGAGTGCTTTTATATGGTTGCAAACATGCATTCCATCACGGTAAGGCAGGAGCCGGCACAACTTAGGAAAAACGCAAGAGATATTTTTATGATGTATATTGCAGCAGGAATCGATCCCGAAAAATGCTGCCTTTATTATCAAAGCCATGTTCCCGCACATGCCGAGCTTGCGTGGATTCTTAACTGCTATACATATATGGGCGAGCTTTCGAGAATGACACAGTTCAAGGATAAATCCGCAAAGCATTCGGACAATATCAATGCAGGGCTTTTTACATATCCGGCTTTGATGGCAGCGGATATTTTGCTTTTTCAGGCAGATATCGTGCCTGTGGGAATCGATCAGAAGCAGCATTTGGAGCTTACAAGAACAATTGCGGAACGCTTCAATGCAATTTACGGAGATGTGTTTACAGTTCCCGAAGGTTATATTCCGCAGGTTGGAAGGAAGATTATGAGCCTTCAGGACCCGCAAAAAAAGATGAGCAAATCAGATGAGAATCCGAACGGATTTATTCTTATGAAGGACGATAAAGACAC
>CAVHKC010000148.1:0-4164 GCA_963636455.1 Ruthenibacterium lactatiformans | reverse complement strand
CGGAGAGGTATCGAAGTGGTCATAACGAGGCGGTCTTGAAAACCGTTTGTCCGAAAGGGCGCGTGGGTTCGAATCCCACCTCCTCCGCTTTAATACTTGATGAAGCCTTGTTCTAAGGCTTCATTTTTTTATTAAGAAATTTATTTACAAATTGTTTCAGGATAAAATTTGCTGATAAAAACCATCTTTATGCCCTTTGAAAAAGCAATGCCAGCCAAAGAAAGCGGTTCGCATATGCGGCATGGGTATAAGCATAAGCTACAGAGCAGAAAACAACAAACCAAGCCCAAAAATCAAAATAAGCGAGACAACAAAAATCATCGCTGCGGCTTTGATATGGTATTTGATTTCGCATTTCATAACGCCTGCAAATTCACGCAAAAATGCATTCGGCCAGAAATACCACTTTGTTCGGCTTCCGATTCCGTCAATTTTAATTCCTGCCTCATTTGCTATAAGCCCGCTTCTGAAGAGATGATAATTTGTTGTTGCAAAAACAAGCGAAGCATTTGCTTTAACACTGTCTGCAAGCTTTTTTGAAAATGTCATGTTTTCAAATGTATTTGCCGAGCAGGTTTCTGCCATTATATCTTCATTCGGAACATTTTGCTCCAAAAGGTATCTTTTCATGGCCTCACCTTCGGATATTACCTCATCTATGCCCTGTCCGCCCGAAGGAATGATAACGCATTTTTTGCCTGTTCCTTTAAACTGATTTTTTGCAAAGTCCAAGGCTTTATCTGTGCGGCCTTTAAGCAGCGGTGTTAGTGTTCCGTCTTTGTTTATCCCGCAGCCCAAAACAATGATAAAATCCTTGTCAAAAGCAACTTTCCTTTTGGAAGCAAGACCTGCGCAGATGCATGCCGCAAGGAAAATACAGTCCAGATATACCACAAGAAAGCACAAAAATATTCTGACAAAACTTAGAATCATATAGCTTGCCAAAAGCGTATTCATTCCGCTTCCGAAAAGATAATTAAGCGACAAAACGCCAATCGAAGCAGCTGCAAAAGCAATTCCTATAATCGCTCCCAAAGCATTGTTTGCTCTTATTCCTTCTCTTTTCAGAAGAACAACATTGCTGATTGAAATCAAAATAAAAATAATCACTATGACAGGGAACAGCAAAACCAAAATATTATCCGCACAATATGCAAATGTCGAAATAAAAGAATACAGCCCGTTTATGCCATTTGTCCAATATACCGAAATCTGCATAATCAGCATCAAAAGAAGAAATGCGGCAAAGATAAAAAGACCGACATTCAAAATGCTTTTATAGCTGTAGAAGTTTTCTTTGAAACTCCTTTTGGCCGACAAAAATATGCAGACAAGAACGGCGGCAAGATAGATAAACGCCGCATAAACAACAGTGGTATATCCGTTAAAATCAAGGTCTGTTTGGTTTATTATAACGCCTGCAGATGTGACATGAAGATTTATCGAAAAGCTGATCTCCACGGGAGTCCCGTCTGATAGTTCCGAATTATATAACACCGTCACACGGCTGTTTCCTTTTGAAACCGACTCGAAAACAATTTCTTTTTCGCTTGCTTCTTTGATGGTTACCACCTTGTCGTTTTCAACTGTAATCTCCGGTTCTACGCCTTCACAAGCGGCAAAACCGTTGTTTATATTGTATGTATAGGTGTGCCCTTTTATTGTCATGCATACTGCACAGGCGCAAGCTAAAAAAGCAAGCAGCGCAATAAGAAAAATTGCCGTTTTATTTATTTTTTTTCTTTTTAATTTATTTTCAGTCATAATAATCGATAACCTATCTTAAGCATTTTCAGTCGTTCAAAAATCTGCTTTTGTGTCTTTGGGCTTTCCTATGAGAAAAACAGAAATCAAAAGCGCCGCAATATAAAACCCGAGTATTGCAAAAAGAATCAAATCGTAATTTTGATTTCCGTGCTCTAAAATCACGGCAGACATATTGTTGCCTGTAAGCCCCGCTATTGCCCATGCAGAAAGCGCAAGCCCATGAATCTTTGAAACATTCCTCATTCCAAACCTTGATTCGAGCAAAGCAGGAAGCGTTGAAAATCCGCCGCCGTAGCCTGCATTGATCAAAATAAGCAAAGCAATAACTATTATACAGCAAATCGTTGTGCCCGAATTGCGGCATATAGCACCCGCAAATGCGCCAATTGCAGAAATTGCAATGCTGAGTGAGAAAATTATTTTATATATTGTATTACGGTCTTTCATATGGTCAGAAAGTGTTGAAAACCCGATTCTTCCGAGTGCGTTGAAAGCCGCCGTAACTGAAGGAACCACAGAGATAACAACAGCAAGTGCCGAAGCTGATACAAATGCAAAAGATGTGTTTAAAATTTGCTTTTCATAGCTGATAAGCGCAAGGCCGCAGTGAATGTTTATGAAAAACATCAGCCAAATTCCGACAAAGGTCTTGTTTTTGAACATATCAAGACTTCTGAATTTGTTTTCCGATTGCGCAGGCTCAATCCAGCCATCAGGTTTCTTAAGAAGAAAATGTCCAAGCATCATCATGCAAAAATATATTGCTCCGAGAATATAAAACATATATGAAATGCCCAATTTGTTTTGAATAAGTTCCATAAACGGCGTTGCAATTGCTTTTGCAAGGCCGAAGCCCATGATTGAAATTCCCGTGGCAAGCCCTTTTTGTTTGTTAAACCACAGCATAAGAGTCTTAACAGGCGTGAGATATCCGATGCCAAGGCCGATGCCCATAATAAAGCCGTAGCAGACAAAAATGCCAATCAGTGCGGCTGTTCCTTTTGTGAATTGAATAAACAGACCTGTTCCTATCATTCCTGCGGTAAAGCAGATGCATGAGATCAATGATGATTTGTGAATGTCGCGTTCCACCATGCTTCCGGCAAAGGCGGCAGACATCCCCAAAAAGAAAATCGCAAGCGAAAATGCCCAGCCAACTGCGAAAGTGCTCATTCCTATTGCCTGTGCGATTGCTTCCTTGAACGATGACCAGCAATATACTGTTCCTATCGAACAGTGTATCAAAAGAGCCGGAACTGCGGCACGCATCCATTTGTTTTCTAACATGAAAATCTCCTTGCCTTGCAGCGAATTTAGTGAAAAATAGCGTTTCAAAGCCGTTTATGCTATATGACGCCGCCAATATTATATTGTTATGATGTTTCATAAAAAATACAAAAATAAATCTAATATGTACATATATTTGTGCATATAAGCTATTGCGTAAAAACGCCCAAAGTGCTAAATTATCGTCAGCTGGGGGCGCTCGCAAACGGCGGGCTGAGATGCAAATACCATGCAACCCTTATTACTTGATTCGGTTAATGCCGACGTAAGGAAGCTTCTTTTTCAAGTAATCTCCCGGTAAAAGGAGGTTTTTTTTATGCAGGAAAACAAAACATCCGGCGTCAAAACGCTGGTATTTTCGGCGATTGCACTTGCACTTGCCGTGGTAACTTCACTAATCAAATTTTTTGATCTGCCCATGGGCGGCTCGGTCACATTCTTCAGCATGCTTTTTGTCACTTTGGTCGGATATTGGTACGGCCCGGCAAAGGGAATTCTTGCGGCAGTGGTTTACGGAATACTTCAATTTGTGATTTCTCCTTACTTTCTTTCTGTTCCGCAATTTATCTGCGACTATATTTTGGCATTCGGCTCGCTTGGGCTTTCCGGCTTCTTCAGAAAATTCAAATACGGACTGCCGATAGGCTATCTCGTTTCCATTTTCGGAAGATTCGTCTTTGCATGGCTTTCGGGAATATTGTTCTTTGCCATATATGCGGCAGATTCAGGTTATGCGGCACCCGTTTATTCGCTGCTCTACAACGGCTCGTATATCGGCTTGGAAGGTGCCGTAACATTGATAATATTATTTATTCCGCCTGTATCAAAAGCAATGAAATATGTAAAGAGCATGGCACTTAAATAAAATTCACACAAAGAATTCTGTTTTCAAATGTTAAGGCGGAAACCAGGTAAATTTTGATGAACAAAAAATATCGTTAGAGTTTCTGGCATATAAAATTTTGATGAATAAAAAACTGCGGAGGTTTTTAATCTTCCGCAGTTTTAATAATTCGTTTTTTGACTTTCTTCAAAAAATATCTCTCGAATTTCTTTGCTTTAGTTATTAAAGCAATATATTCTTGAATCAGGCTCTATTTTTATTTTACG
>CAVHKC010000147.1:0-4166 GCA_963636455.1 Ruthenibacterium lactatiformans | reverse complement strand
GGCATAGATGATGCGGTAAAAGACACAAATTTTTTTATTGATGTTAAGCCTGAAATTGTTGAGGTGGATGATGAAGTGAAGATTGTAAAGACAGCCTGCAGAGCATGCATTGCAAACTGCGGCGTTTTTGCGTATGTGAAAAACGGCAGAGTCTTCAAACTGGAGGGAAATCCCGAAGATCCCATGAGCCGCGGAAAGATGTGCGCAAAAGGGCTTTCGGGAATTGCTGCACTTTATCATCCGAACAGAAACAAATATCCGCTTTTGAGAGTGGGGCAAAGAGGCGGCGGACGCTGGAGAAGAATCAGCTGGGATGAAGCACTTGACAGAACCGCAGACAAGCTCATGCAGATAAGACGTGACTACGGCGCAGAAACACTGCTTTGCACAACAGGCGGCGGCGGAAACCCCGAAATCTGGAGTATTGCACGCTTCTGCAATGTTTTCGGAACACCGAACTGGTTTGAGCCGGGCTGTGCGCAGTGCTATCTTCCGAGGGTTCTTGCGGCGGAAATGATGTATGGCGGTTCGGACAATTCCATTGCCGATTCAAACTGCCTTGAATTTTATGACGAAGAAAACACGCCGGTTGAAACAATTGTGCTTTGGGGAACGGACCCTTCATATTCGTGTCCTGCAAGCGGCGGAAGAATGATAAACGAGCTGCGTGCAAGAGGAGTGAAGACCGTGGTTGTGGACCCGAGGTTTACGCCCGATGCCGCAAAGGCAAATGTCTGGATTCCCATAAGGCCGGGAACTGATGTTGCCCTTATGCTTGCATGGATAAGATATATTCTTGTGAATAAGCTTTACAACGAAGAATTTGTCCTTAAGTGGACGAACCTGCCTTATCTTGTGGACCCTGACACGAGGATGTGCGCAAGAGCAAATGAAAAGGGCGAATTTGACCCGAATGTAAAGCCCAAAATGGGCGTAAATAACGAAGCACCTGACACCTTTATGGTATGGGATAAGAAAACAAATTCGATGAAGGCGATGACATATCCGTGGGACGACAGCCTTGAGCCGGAACTTTTCGGAACATTTGCAGTGGACGGAAAGGTTTATAAAACAGGCGGTCAGCTGCTGCTTGAAAGATGTGATGAATTCACGCTTGAAAAAGTTGGAAAAATATGTGAAGTTGATCCCAAAAGAATTGAAGAAGCAATCAGGCTCTATGCAGAAAGTTCGCCCGCAGGCCTTTGCCTGGGCGTTGCAACTGATCAGACGCCAAACTCCGTTCAGGCGGCAATGGCTGCAGATACCATGGATATGCTTATGGGAAACATGGAAAAGCCCGGCGTTCCCATGCAGCGCTTCAAGGTGAGCGGAGTCCTTAAAGTGCCCAACTATCCTGTTCCCGTCGCAATGAAATGTCTGCCTGAAGAGCAGTTCAAAAAAAGGCTTGGCGGGCGTGAGTTCAAGGGCTTAAGCCTTTGGTATGCAGGCCACCCCGGAAGCGTGCTTGATGCAATTCTTACGGGAAAACCCTATCAGCCGAGGGTTTGGATTGACCGTTCGGGCAACAAGCTGGGCGTTCTTGCGGAAGCTGCAAAGTGGGAAAAAGCAATCGAAAAAATGGAATTCATTGTCCATATGTACATGTATCCCACATCATTTTCGGCTTATGCGGATATCCTGCTTCCGACTTCCGAATGGCTTGAAACGGATATGATTGTCGAAACCTGCAATATGCTTGTTGCAAGGCAGCAGGTTGTTCATCTTTGGGAAACAAAGGACGAAACATTGATTTGGTCGCTGCTTGCAAAGAAATGTGCGGAGCGTGGGCATGAAATGTGCCGGAAGTCATTCGACCCCGAATTCATGGGTGAAGACCTTCCTTATTGGACTTCGATGGACGAATTTTTCAATCAGCTGACTCCCGCAATCGGCATGACCTGGGAAGAGATGAAGAAGAAAGCTCCGTTTGCATCAATGTCCAAGAAAGAGTGGAAGACATATTATGTATACAAAGAACATGACGAACATATAAATAATTTAAAAGGATTCTCGACACCGTCAAGGAAGCTGGAAATATATTGTGAAAGGCTTGTCGAGCTCGGACACAGCGGAATGCCCTTTATGCCATATAAGATGGAAAACGCATCAAAAGAATATGACGCACTCCCGTACTACTTAGAGCCTGTTGAAAGCCCGCAGAGAAATGACGAAATATCCGAAGAATATCCGCTTGTCATGACAAACGGCAGACTGCCGTTCTTCCACCATTCAACGCTTCGAAACATACCGAGAATCAGAGAAATGTATCCTGTTCCCGAAATATGGATTGACCCGCATACCGCCGAAAGCGAAGGCGTTGAATCGGGCAACTGGGTTTGGGTGGAATCCGCAAGAGGAAAAATAAGGGCAAGAGCCTATGTGACAAAGGGCATAAAGCCGGGAACTGTCTGCATGGAAAGGTTCTGGCACCCGGAGACCTTGAACACGGAAACTCACGGATGGAAAGAAACAAATGTAAATATTCTTTCAAAGTCGTCGGCACCGTACAACGATGTGGTGGGAACTCACACGCTGAGGGCTTACCAGGTCAGGGTTACAAGAGCCGAAGACGGCCCTAAGGGAATTTGGACAAAGCCTGAAGATTTCAAGACATGGCTTCCCAAATAAAAAACGGATGAGGTGAAGAAAATGGCACAATATGCAATTGTTGTGGATGCAGACAGATGTATAGGCTGCAAGGGCGGCTGTCAGATTGCCTGCAAAACGGAAAATGATATATCGCTCGGACGAGCAAGAAGCACGCTTTATACAATGGGACCGACTGGCGATTTTCCAAATCTGCAGATGTATTTTCTGCCGGTTATGTGCCAGCAGTGCAAAAATCCCGCATGTGTCAGGGTTTGCCCCACGGGCGCATGCTACAAAAATGATGATGACGGAGTGATATATATCGACCAGGAAGTGTGCATCGGCTGCAGAGGCTGCCAAAATGCATGCCCGTTTCACTGCAACAATTATAATCCGGAGATGAGGGTTATGGACAAGTGCACAATGTGCGTGCAGAGGCGTCAGAATGGCGATATCCCCGCATGTGTGAAAAACTGTGCGGGAGGTGCACTGCACTTCGGTGATATAGATGATCCTGAAAGCGAAGTTTCAAAGCTTTTGGAAGAAAATAAGGAATATGTTCACACTTTGAAGGATGTGACGGACAACAAACCGAGCGGACGCTTCATTTTGAGGCATAATGACTGGATAGACATGCTGCCTTATCAATTTGAAAAGGCTATGGTCGAAGGAAAGATAAAATAGAGCGGAGAAGAAAATGGAAATGCAGAAAAAAACGGCTCAAAGCCGTGAAAAGATGTACAGGCTTTTGGCGAGCATATATATAAAGGAAATTAACAAAAAGATGCTTGATGCATTGAAAAAAATGGAGTTTCCCAAAAAAGAACATCCAAGCGAAAACTATGAAATGGACCTTTTGGAGGGATATGCGCTCGTTGAAAAATACCTAAGCAGCGTGACATTTGAAAATGTGGACGAAAAGCTTGAATATTTGGCGGCAGATTATGCAAAAGTCTTTTTGGCAGCGGGTCAGGCGGACGGAAAAGCAGCATTTCCCTATGAATCGGTTTACACAAGCGAAGGCAAGGAATGCGGAGGTGTGGACTTGCACCTGAATGCTTTGTATCTTTCAAAGGGACTTGAAATAAACCCTGATATGTTCAGGATAGAAGCAGACCACATAGGTCTTGAGTTTTCCTACATGGCAAAGCTTTGCCAAATCCAGGCGGAATGCTGTGAAAACAAGGGTTCAAACAAAGCGGAAGAAACGATAAAAGAACAGATCGAATTTTACAAAGACCATTTCGGCAAATGGATTACGGCTTTTGCAACCGATATTTACAAGCTTGCCGATGAAGATTTTTATAAGGGATTTGCAAAAATCACAAAAGGTTTTCTTACGCTCGAAAAGGAAATGCTTAAAAGCATGAAATAAAGAAGTGGAATGGAAAAAGGCATTTAAAAAAACTTTAATTTAGCGAACGGACGGTAAAACATGGGCTACAAAGTGGATTATAAAAGAATGAATAAAATTCTGGCACAGCTTTCGGAAAAATATATCATATATGGACCGAAGTTTGACGGGCAGAAGAAAAGAGTGCGCTATGCGCCGGTGAAGGATATTGCAGAAATCGTTT
>CAVHKC010000146.1:0-4218 GCA_963636455.1 Ruthenibacterium lactatiformans | reverse complement strand
CTTCAACCCTGAAATGTCAAAACCGCTTTCTTCGGAAGAAGCAAAAATCTCCTGGAAATCGCCGGAAAGATCAACAGAATTGGGCGTTGCTATGAAAATATTATTTGATATTTTCTGAAGATTTCCGTCCAATGCATAGCATGAGCCTGAAATAAAATCTATAATTCTCTGGGAAATATCAACACGCAAACCTTCGAAATTAACAACTACGGCCTTGCCCTGAAGAAGGGTTTCGGTGATTTCTCTTGAGTCTTCGATTGATGACGGTTTGATTATGCAGACTTCGTTCCTGCCGCCTCTTGCGGATTGTCTCTGAGGATTTTGCTGGGGCTTGGGTGAAGAAAAATGCTTTTCTTCTTTCTTTGCCATGAATCCGCTTCTTGCACGTCCTCTTTCAGGTTCTTCGTCTTCGTAATACTCTTCGTCTTCGTAGTATCCGTCATCATCATATTCATCATAATCGTCATAGTCGTCGTAGTCGTCATCTTTAAGACTGAATGCGCCTAAAAACTTATCTGTGAATTTTCCCATAGCGTCTCCTTTGTTTTAAACATAACTAAGATACAAGCAGCCTAAAGATAATTTCTTTCTCCGAAAATGCTTGTACCCACTCTTATTATTGTCGCACCTTCCTCTATTGCAGTGCGGTAATCTCCGCTCATTCCCATCGAGAGATGCTTTACGGAAATATTATCAATGTTGAGGGCACCTATGTCAATAGATAATTTCTTCAAATCGTGAAAAAAGCGCCTGCTTTCTTCCGGATTTTCTGTGAAAGGTGCTATCGTCATAAGTCCTTGCATCTCTATATTTTTCATTTCCGAAAGGCGCCTTGCAAAATCGGCTGCCTTTTGCGGCTCGATTCCGAATTTGGACTCTTCGCCCGATATATTAACCTGTACAAGTATTTTCATGACAATGCCCTTTTTATAGGCCTCTTCATTTATTGTTTCGGCAAGATGCAGCGAATCGACCGAATGAATCATATAAACCTTGTCAATAACCTGTCTGACCTTGTTTGTCTGCAGATGCCCTATCATATGCCATCTGATATCCGAAGGGAGCAAATCCTTCTTTGCACAGATTTCCTGAACTTTGTTTTCGCCAAAATCCCTCTGCCCTGCCGCGTATGCTTCAGAAATAAACTCAACAGGCTTTGTCTTGCTTACCGCAATCAAAGTCACATCCTGATTGTACGGGCTTTTTGCTTTGGATTTCTTGATATTTTCATATATTTCCTTTAAATTTTCCTGAATCATATAACCACAAGCCTTCCGATATATTATTATGTCTTATGCAAAAGACTTTAAAAAATCCAATAAAATTCAATGTTTAAAAAGCACAAAGCTTTAACTTTTTAGATGAAATGCAAATTTTATTTATAAATTTCCTCGCCTGCTTTTACGGAAGAGAAGTTTTCTATTATCCTGTCATAAAGCCTTATTCCGTTGTAGCTTGAAGAATCGATTATGTAATACTCATTGTTTTCGCCTAAAATATCGATAGCCTTCAATGCCGCATATCCGCTTTCTATGCTGAATACGGCATATTTGTTTTCTTTTTTTGAAACAGTGAAAGTTTCGCCCGAATCGTTCTTCACAAGCACATCTCCGGAATTTAAAAGCCCGTCTTCCGTGCAGACATAAACATACTCGTCTGTCTTATATGCAATTTCGGGTTTTATAAATTCAACGCTTGTTTCCGAGCCTTTGCTTTTGGTCTGCAAGTTGAATCCGGAATCCTGGCTGTTTCCGCCCTGAACAAGATAATCAGCAGGAATCTGGTAAAATTGTTTTTCACATGCAGCGGTTTTGGGAATTTTAAGGCCCTCTTCCGTGTCGCCTTCGATTCTTATCTGCAAATATCTGTCCGAAAGATATCTTGCCATATATCTTGTGATAGTCATGACTCCGTATGTGTTTCCCGCCTTTGTATAAAGCTTGAAATCACAAGATGTTTTGATGTTGTCTTTTAAAAATTCGATATCGACATAATCAATATTATCAAAAACCGAAGGGTCTTCCACCTGAATAATCAGGTTCCATGTATCGTCGTTAACAACCTTATAAACAGGCTGTCCCGCTTCTATATAGGAATTTGATTTTATTAAATTTTTTCTGTAATTTGTTTTTTTAAAATCCGAAGATTCGATATCTTCATAAGTTTTTCCTTCAAATCCGTCGGTGCTGTGCAAAATTATACCCGATGTGTCAGATGTGTATGTCTTGTAATCAGAACCCGAAAGGCTGCCTGAAATACTTGCAAAAGCCGCATTGTTTGTGAGATTCGTAAGGTCTGATTCAAGCTTGTATTTGAAAGTATAAACATCATAATAATTTTGCGTGTTGAAAGATGTGTCGAAATCATATATGGAATTTCTAAGGTCCGAAAGGTTCTTTTCATCCAAAACAGCAAGACTTGCAGAAGCCTCTTTCAGTTTGTCGGAAAGCGTTCCCAAAGGATCCGAAACATATATATTTTCTCCGACATATATGCGTGAGCTGTCGCCCACAAAAAAGTTAACGTAGCCTGACTCGGCCGCGTTAACCACCTGCTCGTTTCTTATTATAAGGGCGGTATAGCGGGAATTGTATTTACTTAAGGTAGAGCCCTCGCCTACTTCGTAAACCGAAACCCGCCCGCCGAACGAAAAAACACAAAAATAAACAATCAAATAAATGAAAACCAATGCGCACACCAGAATCCACGGATTCATTGTTTTTTTCTTTTTGTACGGAATTACTTCGTTTCTTTTATTTTCCATATCAAAAAATCAAATTATTAAAGTGAAAGAAGAATATTCTCCTTAAATTTGCCATTCAAAACAGCATCGTCAAAAGAAAGACTCAAAATGAAATCAACCTTAAGACGCTCGGAAAGAATTTCAAGCTCCTCAATGGGTTTTTCAACAGCGTCAGCCTCAAGACCTGTTATGGTAAGGAAGCTGTCAAAATAAATTGCTTCAATATCCGAGTTTCCCGAAACAAGACCGCAGACGAACCCCAAAAGTGTGTTGAAGTCCGGAACGGGATATTCTCTGACATTGATTAATCTTATATGTTTATCAAGCTCAAACATATGCTTGGCATTCTTGTCGAGATAAATAACAAGACCGTCTGATGTACGAGCCTCGTTATTTGCCGTTTCGAGCATGAATTTTGTCTTTCCTTTTCCTTTTGAACCAACAACAAGTTTAACCATAATTTTTACCTCGCTTAATATTTTTTTGAGATTTTATTTGTAGGCTTCGCGCCAATCTAAGTCGCCTCTGTCAACTGCAAGAATCAAAAGCTCTGCAGTTGCAACATTCGTTGCAAGCGGAATATTGTTTATGTCACATGCTTCGTAAACTCTTGTGAAGCTCGGTTCTTCCTTAAGCTTTCCGAGCGGATCTCTTAGGAATATCACCGCATCGATTGAATTGTTTTCGATTTGTGCGGCAAGCTGCCTTTCGCCGCCCAATGCACCGGCAAGATATTTATGAACCGTAAGGCCTGTTGCATCTTCTATAAACTGACCTGTTGTGCCTGTCGCATACAGATTGTGCTTTTTCAGCATGTTTTTGTAAGCAATGCAGAAATTCTGCATGAGCTGCTTTTTAGAGTCGTGTGCTATAAAACCCAAGTTCAAAACGAACCCCCTATTGTTACTTTGTTTTTAAGTCCTACATTCAATACAATGCCTATTCCGATGAACGATGTCATAAGAGAACTCAATCCGTAGCTTACGAAAGGAAGCGTAAGACCGGTATTGGGAATTATCATTGTAACAACGCCAATATTTATAAATGACTGTATTGCTATCAAAGTGCCGTAACCGATTGCGATGGACCGCCCTATCTGCTCTCTTGCTCTTATCCCTACAAGAAAGCATTCGAAAACAATAAGCCCTATCAATACAATAGTCGCAACAGAACCTGCAAATCCAAGTTCCTCACCTATTACGGTAAAAATAAAATCGGTCTGCGGTTCGGAGATAAAGTCTGCATTTTTAACAGAAGTCGTCGATTCGTTATTCAGCCCTTTTCCCGTTGCACCGCCTGATGCAATGGCAATAACCGAGTTTTCCTGCTGATATCTGATCCTCTCCGCAACAGCATTGTCTTTGTCATAAAAACCGATGAGCCTGTTATATTGGTACTCCGGAATAATATTTTTTTCTGCCGGCAGCAGGAAAATCGTAACCAGCACGCATGCAAGCAGCGGAACTACCACAAGC
>CAVHKC010000145.1:3235-4253 GCA_963636455.1 Ruthenibacterium lactatiformans | reverse complement strand
ACAGCCTTTGCCTCAACTCCGCTTGAAACAAAACCGGCAGCCTTCAGTGCCTGTCCTAATTTTATATATTCATCTTTTAATATTATCTTTTTCATTTTATCTGTTTATATTTACCGGTAAAATTATGTATATATATGAGCCTGTTTCGTTGCATATAAAGCAGGGAGCGTTTGAATTGACAAAATAAATGCTTATTTCATCATCATCTATAACCTTAAGTGCATCAATGAAAAATCTCGGATTAAAACCAATTACTTGATCCGCACCCTCTTTATATATATCTATATGACCGTTCATTGTTCCCAAAGATGAAGAAAGCGACAAATCCATTTCACCGTCTTTTATTTCCATGATAATGGGCTTCTTTTCTGTTTCTCTTGTAAGAGTTATTGCTCTGTCGACTTCATTGAGAAGAGCATTTTTATCGACTTTTATTGCGGTAGAATAGTCATTTGAAATCATTTTTTCAACATTGAAATATTCACCTTCAATAAGCCTCGAAACAATTATCGTATAATCAAAGCTGAATTTAATAAATCTTTCATCAAAAACAATTTCAACTTCCTGATTTTTCTCACCGCTTAAGATTCTGCTAATTTCAATCAAAGTTTTTCCGGGAACAATAACGCTTTCGTCATTATATGATTCGTTAAGCTTTTCGTTTCTTATTGAAATTCGGTGACTGTCCAGAGAAACTATTTTTATATTGTTTTCTTTTACTTCAAAAAGTTCTCCTCTCATAATAGAGTTGCTGTCATTTTGAGCTATGGAGAAAATCGTTTGTCTTATAAGCTCTTTCAAAGTAAATTGAGACATAACAATTCTGTTTTCGCTTTCGGCTACGGGAAGTTCAGGAAATTCATCCGGATCATAGCCGTTTATGTCAAACTTTGTTTCTTCACATGTTATTTTTACTTTCAGGTTGGAATCTGATTCTATTGTAACTAAATTTTCGGGAAGCTTTCCTATTATCTCACTGAAAATTTTTGCATTAACCGCAATCTTTCCGAGGTCATCC
>CAVHKC010000145.1:0-3225 GCA_963636455.1 Ruthenibacterium lactatiformans | reverse complement strand
GTCATCCGTTGTTCCGATAACCGCAGTTTCGATTCCCATATCATTATCGCTTGTAATTAATTTTATTTCCTCAGAAGAAGCATCAATAAGAAATGATTCAAGGATCGGCATTGTAGTCTTTGAAGGAACTGCTCTTAATGCAATTCTTATTCCTGCCATAAGGTCGGTTTTGAAACATGTGATTTTCATAATGTGTATTTCTCCTTTTTTATGAATTTGTATAAATAATATGTATGTATGTAAGCAGTAGTATAAGTAGGCTGCGTGAATTTGTGCAAACAGACTGCAAAGCCTTTATTTAAAACAAAATACAGTTCACACAGACAAGTTTATTGCAGTTAACATTAAGAGAAAAAGTCAAAACATCAAATTGTATTTACAAGTCAAAATTTTATAATTATCATTCTTTCCACAAAGAAAAATCGATAAGGTTTATAAAGCGTTTAAATCAAAATTGTAAAAATGCATTAAAGTTAATTATGTGTTTATAAAATAAAGAAAACTTTTTATGAGGGAATAATTTTCTTTTTTAATATATCAACATCGTTTTTAGTCTTAGAATTTGTTTCAAGTTCCTGTGTTATTTTTTCATAACCGTGTATAACTGTTGAGTAATGCCTGTTGCCGAGCTTCTTTCCTATTAAATTAAGACCTGCATCGGTCAGACTTCTGCAAAGATACATAATCAGCTGCCTGGGATAAACAATCTCGCTGTTTCTTTTGTTTGAGCACAGGTCATTTATTGAAACATTAAAATGTTCTGCAACAATTTTAATGATCATATCAGGAGTAACTTCTCTTTGAGAACTGCTGAAAATGTCCTGGAGCACGCTTTCTGCAAAGGAAAGAGTTATCGGTGATGATGAAATCTTCGAATAAGCAATTATTTTTGTTAAAGCACCTTCAAGTTCTCTGACATTTGAATTTACATTTGTGGCAATATAATTAAGAACATCATCCGGTATGTCGGGAGAGCCTTTCATTTCTATTTTGTTTTTCAAAATAGCCATTCTCATTTCATAACTTGGGGACTGAATGTCCACGGGAAGACCCCATAAAAAACGGCCGTACAATCGCTCTTCGAGGTTTGCAATTTCCTTAGGCGGCTTGTCGGAAGATATGACAATGGCCTTTTTATTTTCATAAAGAGCATTGAATGTATGGAAAAATTCTTCCTGAACACCCTGTTTTCCTCCGATAAACTGGATGTCGTCAACCAAAAGAACGTCCACATTACGGTATTTATTGCGAAAGAGAGTGTTTGACATAGGATTGTTGTTCCTTACTCTTATGGCTTCAATCATCTCTGTTGTGAAGGTTTCGCTTGTAACATACAAAACTTTCATTTCCGGATTATGCTGGATAATGAAGCTTGCAATAGCATGCATAAGATGAGTTTTTCCGAGACCCGAACCTCCGTAAATATATAATGGGTTATAAATTTCGCCGGGTGATTCGGCAACTGCCAAAGCCGCTGCATGAGCAAGATTGTTATTATTGCCCACAACGAAAGAGGAAAAAGTATATTCGGGATTAAGTCCTGCTTCTTTTATGAGATCGGGCTTTTCTTCCTTTACTTCCGGAATAGTCTTAAAATCCATTCTGTTCATGTCATCGGGCATCATAAATACCAAATCAAAAGCCTGATGGAGAACTTCTTCAATGCAGACCTTTAAAACGGTAGAATATTTCTTTTTGATGTAATCGAGGCCAAACGACGATTCGGGAACTGTGATATATATGGTATTATTTTCTACGGCTGCAACTTCAAGGGGAAGAATCCATGTGTTGAAAGAAACATCCGTAAGTTCGTATTCCTTCTTCAGATAATTTAAAATATCAGGCCACTTTTCTTTGACTGTGTTAAGCATATATTTATAAGATAACTCCGATTATAATTTTATTAAAAAGCCAAATCTGTCATTGGGCAAATCCGCTTTGATATTATAGTATATATAAGGAAGAAATTCAACGAAACGAAAGAGAATAAATGAGCAAAATTTGGATAAATCAATAAAATAATAAAATTATCAACATAAATAAATGGAAAACTTAATGATAACAAGTTTATAAAATGTTTATTTAAAAAAGTAAGATAAACAGAAAATAAAAAGGTGTGGATTTGTGGATAACACATGTATATTTTCAACATGATTCTGAAGGAAAAATACAGGTGATTTAGGACGGATTTAGGCTTATTTTCAATGAAAATGCTTGACTATAAAAAAGGCTGTGTATATAATTATGTGGCTATTTTCTAAAATAAATAAATGCAGTAGGAGGTGAAAGTCCATGAAAATGACATTTCAGCCTAAGAAAAGATCTCATGCAAAGGTGCACGGATTCAGGTCAAGAATGAGCACAGCAGGCGGAAGAAAAGTTTTGTCAGCAAGAAGAGCTAAAGGCAGAAAAAGCCTGACAGTTTAAGACCACGATCATAAGTGGTCTTTCTTCTAAAAATCAGGAGGAGTCGGTTTGAAAAATATTGAGGCTCTTAAAAAAAACTCGCAGTTCAAAGATGTTTACCAAAACGGAGGATTTGCATCAAACGACCTGCTGATATTAAGGTATCTTAAAACAAGCGAACCGACTGCGCGAATCGGAATATCCGTAAGTAAAAAAGTAGGAAACAGTGTAGTCAGACATCGGACTATTAGATTAATCAGAGAAAGCTATCAAGCATACAAAAGTCGGTTAAAACCAGGGTTTGATATAGTTATAATCGCCAAGCCGGAGGCGAAGGGAAAAGGTCTGGCCGAAATAAAAGATGCGTTTTCAGACTTGCTGAAAAAAAGAAAATTGGTGTAGAAAGATGACAGCAAAAAAATTACTTATAGCGCCAATTAAATTTTATCAAAGAAACATATCCGGGTATAAAAGGTACAGCTGCTGTAAATATTATCCTACGTGTTCACAGTATGCGATCGAGGCTATTGAAAAATACGGAGCATTGAAAGGCGGAGCCCTTGCGGCATACCGCATTTTGAGATGTAATCCGTTTTCAAAGGGTGGATATGACCCGGTCCCATAGGAGGATAGATGTTTACAAACTTTTTAGTTGCATCCAGTGCAGGGTGCTATGACTGGCCTGTCATAAAACAAATAGTCATGGTTTTGGGATATGTCGTACGATATATTTACGAGTTTCTCGAAATAATCGGAATCCCGAACCTCGGACTGTGTATTATTGCACTGACATTGATTGTCAAGTTTGCTCTTCTGCCG
>CAVHKC010000144.1:0-4377 GCA_963636455.1 Ruthenibacterium lactatiformans | reverse complement strand
ATTCAAATCAAGCGTCACACTGCCCGAAGGTGCTTCTGAATATTTGGTACCCACTGCGGTTTTAAGGTCCAAAAAATTTGACGAAAAAGTACCTGTGATGCCACTGTATAAAGCCTCGGGTGCATATGTGAAATTCACTTTGATTGCCGCATTGGAGTGATTTGTCACAGTAATTTTATTTCCGTCTGTTTTGTCACAGCTCCACGCTGCCGGAACCTTGTTTTGATATTCGTGTGTCGAAGCATTCCATGTTCCTTCCGATTCATCTGTATAAGTAAATCCCATATCGCCCCAGACAATTTCCACACTGTAAATCGTTTGTGCAGAAGCTCCTTCGGCATAGGTTCCCTTAACATCCGCCGAGTCGCTTCCGGCTTTTTCGGTAATGGGATTTGCGGCAAATGCAGCCTGAGACATTGCCAAAAGCAGTGTCAAAGAAAGAATTACTGTAAATATTTTTTTCATCATTTTAGATTCCTCCTGATTTATTATCTTTATATATTAACGCCCCTGCGGACGAAAATTTTATTCACTCACCGTCACGGTTACTGGGATTTCGGTATTAACCACAGCCTTTTCTCCGCTTGCTTCGTCATAATACGAAACAATAAACTTTCCTTCATAGCCGCCCTCTTTAAGGCGTTTTTTTGCTCCTTCCTGAAGGCTTAATTTTGTGACCATGGTTCCTGGTTCAATTTTATCGGACTGCAGAATAAGCACATCATCTATCACAAGCTGAAGCACCATATCCTGATTGGATTTTGTCGGATTTGCAAACAGAAGTGATGCTTCGTTTTCCGAAAGGCTGATACTTACTTCCTTTGCATAGGTAAGTGCCACTGCTCCTCCGCCTTCCGGCTGTTCAAGCTTTTCATCGCTGTCATCGCCTATTGCTTCGGCATTTTTTTCAGTCTGAGCCGGCGCATAATCCGGTGCAAGCACGGGTTTTTCGTGAAACCATATTGCCCAAACGCTAACGCACACGGCTGCAATAAGAAGAAGCAGCAGCAAAAGCAACAGCAGGCGTTTCTTTTTCTTTTTTTCTTTTTCTTCGTTCACGATCAATCCCCTCCAATCGTTACGGTTGCAGAACCGATTACAGCCTTATTCATTGACGTGCTCGGCTTTCCGCTCAAATTCAGCCATACGGATTTTTCTTCATTAACAGAAAACTCGCTCGTTTTCGAAACATCAGCAGTGCCGTCTGTGAAACTGCCCGAAATTTCACGGTTTGCCTGTGTGTAGCTGTAAGCTGCGCTTATCGGATTTTCTCCGCTGTTCTTCACAGTAATCTTGTTGCCGTCTGCTGTGTCCGGCTTCCAGCCGCTGCCCTCATAGGCATGTGCCGAGGCATTCCATGTTCCGTCCGAGTAGGTAAATTCCATCTTCCCCCAGGTAATTTCCACGCTTACAATATCAACATGAACATCCTTGGTGGCTGTATATGAATTTCCTGCCGCATCAACGGCTGTTACCGTTATCTTGTTATCACCTGCCTGAAGTCCGTCTACAGCAAATTCGGTTTCTGCACTGCCTTCTGCCGATTCTGCAGCAGTTTCTGCGCCGTCTCCTATTCGATAGGTCACCGATTTAAGCTTTGATAAGCTGTCTTTTGCTGTCACTGTTATTCCGTCAGCATAAGAATATTCGCCGAATGTGATTTCAGGTGCCGTTTTGTCGATTTTGACATTCCAGAAGCCCTCGGTCTTGTTGGCTTCCCGTTCTATTGTCTCATCGCCTGTATTGTCATAAACCTTGTAGTAAATATAATATTCGCCTTCTTCCGTCACACTAATAGAATTTCCTGTGAACTTGGTAAGCCCTTCTGTCGGGATTTCCGCATTCGTCGAAACGATTTTATAATATTTTTCACCGACCCCGCTTTCACTGTCGCTTGCATTGATTGTGAGCGTCTGTGACGCATTCGTCCATGTGCTTGGAATGCCGCTTACCGTTACTGAAGGCGATGTAAAGTCCAGCATGGTTACATTTGCACTTGCGCTCTTTTCTCCGCCGTAATCAAGGTCTGCAACGGTCACCGTGTATGTTCCGTTCTTTCTTGCCCAGATTTCACCGCTTGAGGCCGTGCTTATTTTGCCGTCCGGCAAAATCACTTCGTAGTTTTTTCCTTCATAATCTGAAAGCTCCCAGGCAAGTGTCGCCATGTCATTTTGCCATGCAGTCGGTGTCCCTTTTATGGTGACAGTCGGTGCATGATTTGAAGCCGCCGATTGTGAAATCACCTTATATCCTTCAGAGCAGGTCGTGTAAATATTTCCCACATTGTCCGTAACCTTGATATGCAGATATTTGTCTGTCGGCGCAGTTTCGCTTGGCGTATAGGTGATTTTTTCCGTGCCTGTTGAAATGCTGTACCACGAAGTCGGAGTATCCGTGCTGCTTGTCCAGCGATACTGCACTTTGCTTACGCCCGAGTCTGCATCGCTGTAAGCAATCGGCAAAACAAGCTTTGAATAAACACCGCTTTTTTTGGTTTCCTGCGAATCATCTGCAGGCTGCCCCACAGAAGCTTCAGGCTTTGCTGTGTCGATTTTTGAAACACCGACGGTTTTTGTGATTGTTACATCATCTGCCGTAAGCAGAAATGTGTAATATCCGTTTTCATAAACAGTAACACTTGCTGCATTTGCACTGAGCGTCTGCCAGGAAGAATCCTCGCCTGATATTCGGTATTTGAGAGCCTTTGCGCCCTCTGCCGAAATCGTTATTTTTCTGCTTGCCGCCCAATTGGTGTTGTCAGCCGAAACGGTAAGTGAAGGCTGTGTGCTTCCTGATGCGGGGCTTTGTGCCGTTCCGAAATCAAGCGCTGCGGTTTTGTAAACTGTATATCCTGTTGTGTCATAAACGCCTTTCACATGAAGATACCATTTACCGTTTGACGAACCGCTGCCCGCTTCCTTGCGGATGGAAAGAGTAAGCCCCGATGTGCCTTTTGCGCTTGCAAGCTCGGATTCCGAAAGCGAAACCCATCCTGAAGTCGGGACAGCAGTTGAATCCGACCATGCATAGCTCATGCTTGTGGTTTTTGACTGGTCGGAAGCCACTTTGACACATGCACTGCCTGTGCCGATTACAATACCGTTTGCAGAAACTGTGAAATTGGGAACAGATGTGTCAACGGCTGCATCTGTTGTCCCCGAACCGCTTGATGTTTGAGTTCCTGTTTGGCTGCACATATCCTTGATATAGCTTGTGCCTGAAATACTGTATACCTTCAGCGGACTGCCTGCACTGTTTGCCACAGTTCCCGAAAAATAAAGGACATTTGTATCCGCACCGCCCGAATATTTGGCTGTTCCCCATGAAGTGCTCACCGTAACATTCGAAAGCGTACTGTTCTGGCTGTCAACAATCTCGTCAAAAATCAAGGATACAACAAACTTGTCTCCAATCTTGTATGTTCCTCCTGCCATCGGTGCAACCGCCACAAACTGGGGTTCCTTGGTATCCTGCACCAGTATGTAGTCTGTATAACTTGTCATATACCAGACATCTTCATTGGCACCTGCAGCCGAAAACCAGACATTTGCCGTATCTTCCGCACCAAACGACAGCCACATGGTGCCGTCTTCGGTTGTTGTTCTTGAGCCGTTCGTTGCATTCACCTTGGAAATATTTGTTCCCGACATTGCAGGAAAGTTTACAGAAGCGGTGGTTTCCGATTCCCATGTGGCAGTAAAGACGGCAGTTCCGAAAGTGGAATTGTCAAGTGCTATTGCCGACGCTTTGCTTATTGTGTAAGGTCCGTAGCCGCTCGGTGCATGATTTGCCGCCCAGACAAGATGATATCCGTCATTCTGTTCGGTGAAATTGAAGCTTGACCTGTATAAAAATCCCGCTGCCGTTGCTTGCAGATAATCGGAGCCTATATTCCTTTGTGCATTGAAATTATAATTATTGGTGTTGTAGCCTCTGTTATTTTTGAAAACTATTTTCCAGTCTCCGGTGCCTGAGCTATCCGAAACCCATTTGTTGTTATTGTCAAGAGTTATGCTTCTTGAAGTCTTAGTTTCGTCATATACATCTCTGCTAACCTTATAGTTGCTTGCTGCCGTCATCGTCCGTGTGGCACTTACGGTACTTCCGAGGCTCCCGCCTCCGACAACACGGTAAATTTCTGCAGAATATGTTCTGTCTGCATTGGAATAAGCCGTTGCCGTTTTGCTTCCGTATGCAGTATTTGCACTGTTTTCGGCTACAGTTATGGTTTTTGCTGTTTCATTTGCATTAAAAACGAGCGTTCCGCTTTGGTGCGTAAAATGCGTTCCGCCCACGGCAGAGCCGTTGACCGTTCGGAAATATACTGTCTGTGTGCCGTCGCTTCCGCCGCTTCTTGTCACGGTGAATGTGTTATTG
>CAVHKC010000143.1:0-4380 GCA_963636455.1 Ruthenibacterium lactatiformans | reverse complement strand
GGACAGCATCGGAGAGGATTCTTATGCTGATTTCAAGAAGATGGATATCGGCGATATCATAGGTGTCAAGGGAACGGTTTTCAAAACGAAAACAGGCGAAATATCCGTTCATGCGGAAAGTGTTATTCTGCTTTCGAAGAGCCTTCAGATTCTGCCCGAAAAATATCACGGCATCACAAACACGGATTTGAGATATCGTCAGCGTTATGTTGACCTCATCATGAATCCGGAAGTCAAAGATGTCTTTATGAAGCGTTCGAAAATCATTTCGGCGATTAGAAGATTCTTAGACAGCGAAGGCTTCATGGAAGTTGAAACACCCATGCTTGTTGCAAATGCAGGCGGAGCTGCGGCACGCCCGTTCAACACTCATTTCAATGCCTTGAATGAGGATTTGAAGCTTCGAATCTCACTTGAGCTGTACCTTAAAAGGCTCATTGTTGGCGGAATGGAAAAGGTTTATGAAATCGGAAGAGTGTTCAGAAACGAAGGCCTCGACACAAGGCATAATCCCGAGTTTACGCTGATGGAGCTTTATCAGGCATATACAGACTACAACGGCATGATGGACCTGACAGAAAGGCTGTACAGATTTGTTGCAAAGGAAGTTTTGGGAACAACCACGATTGTATACAACGGAATCGAGATGGACCTCGGAAAGCCGTTCGAGCGTATTACAATGGTTGACGCCGTGAAAAAGTATGCGGGCATTGACTGGAATGAAATAAAGGATTTGGATGCGGCAAGAAAAATTGCAAAGGAAAAGGGCGTGGAATTTGAAGATCGCCACAAAAAAGGCGATATTTTGAACCTTTTCTTTGAAGAATTCTGTGAGGAGCACATGGTGCAGCCGACTTTTGTTATGGATCATCCGATTGAGATCAGCCCTCTGACAAAGAAAAAGCCCGAAAATCCGGACTATGTCGAGCGTTTTGAATTTTTCATGAACGGCTGGGAAATGGCAAATGCATATTCGGAGCTTAATGACCCGATTGACCAAAGGGAACGCTTCAAGGCACAGGAAGCCGCATTGGCAGCGGGCGACGAAGAGGCAAACACAACTGATGAAGATTTCATGAATGCGCTTGAAATAGGCATGCCGCCCACAGGCGGAATCGGATACGGAATCGACCGCATGGTTATGCTGCTTACAGACAGCCAGGCCATAAGGGATGTTTTGCTGTTCCCGACGATGAAGTCCCTGAATGATGTAAGTAAGAAAACTGATGTAAAATCCAAGGCTTGCGAAGAGGTAAAAGCAGAGCCTGAAAAGATTGATTTTTCGAAGGTAAAGATTGAGCCGTTGTTTGAGGAAATGGTAGATTTTGACACATTCAGCAAGTCAGATTTCCGTGCAGTAAAGGTTAAAGACTGTGCTGCAGTGCCGAAATCAAAGAAACTGCTGCAGTTCACACTTGATGACGGAACGGGCACAGACAGAACCATTTTAAGCGGTATTCACAGTTTTTATGAGCCGGAAGAGCTTATCGGCAAGACATGCGTTGCTATCACAAATCTTCCGCCGAGAGCTATGATGGGCATTGACTCATGCGGTATGCTCCTTAGTGCGGTCCACGAGGAAGAGGGCGAGGAAAAACTGAACCTCATTATGCTCGATCCGCATATTCCGGCAGGTGCAAAGCTGTATTAAACGGACATACTTCATTTGATAGAAAACGGCTGCAGCCCGGTAAATATGGGACTTGCAGCCGTTTTTCTTTTCGTAACGATATGTGCCATATTATAATTTTTTTGATTTGTTGTGTTCCTTTAATAATTGTCCGCATGGATGCTTTTATGATAAATTCGCAATCCGTTTTGAAGTCAAATGCTTTATGCAATGAATCGGTTAATGCTGTATCAGAGCTTTTTATTCCAGTCTTTTGGAAAACCGTAATAATCAAGCCGTACAAATGGATACTTTTCTGAAAGGGTACTGACCAGATTTTTTCATCTCTGAAAAGTCACCGTGCAATGTTTTGGGCACGGCAAAGCAGTGCATATTCGCCGTCTGCTTTCAGAAGTTCTTCATGTGTTCCGATTTCTTTGACCCTGCACTCGTCAATGACCGCAATTTTATCGGCATTTCTGATTGTGCTTAACCTGTGTGCGATTATGACAGAGGTTCGGCCTTTGGCAAGTTCGTCAAAAGCCTTTTGGATATGCGCTTCAGTGACGCTGTCTAATGCGCTTGTTGCTTCATCGAGGATTATGATTGGCGGATTTTTAAGAAACACTCTTGCGATTCCAATCCTTTGCTTCTGGCCGCCTGAAAGCATGACACCCCTTTCTCCTATATAAGAATCATATCCGTTCGGCATCTGCATGATTTCATCATGGATTTCGGCTCGCTTTGCGGCACTTACCACTTCTTCAAACGAAGCCTCCGGCTTTCCGTATGCGATGTTTTCAAAAACCGTTCCCGCAAACATAAAGACATCCTGCTGAACAATTCCTATCGAGCGGCGAAGCGACTTTTGCGTGACATCACGCACATCATGGCCATCCACAAGGATTGCGCCCGATGTGACATCGTAGAATCTCGGAATAAGATGGCAAAGCGTTGTTTTTCCGCCGCCCGAAGGGCCGACAACCGCAAAACATTCCCCTGCATTTATCTTAAAGCTTATATCTTCAAGAACAGGCGGTTTTGAATGCAGAAGTTCTTCAAAATCTTCATTATTTTCATTTGCATAATCACCCGGATGTCTGTGAACGGTTTCGTATGTAAAATAAACCGACTCAAATTCAATGTCGCCTCTTACATTTTCAAGCTCAAAAGCCCCCTGCTTGTCTGTTATTTCAGGATCCGTGCGCATTATCTCAAGATAGCGTGTGAACCCTGCCATTCCTGCCATGAACTGCTCCACAAAGGCAACAAGCTTCCTTATGGGCGTTATGAAAGTCGAAACATAAAGGCTGAAGGTTACAAGGCCTATATAGTCAAGGCTTCCTTTCATTATAAAATATCCGCCGGCAAGTATAACAATCACCGAAAGAATGGAAAGAGCAAATTCCATTCCGCCGTGGAAAACCGCCATTGTCTTGTAATATCCGCGTTTCGATTCGATATACTGAATGTTCGTGTCCTCGAATTTTTCTATCTCAAGGTCTTCGTTTGCAAAAGCTTTTGCAGTTCTGATCCCCGAAAATCCCGATTCTATTGAAGCATTTATCTCGCTTACCTTTGCCTTCACCCTAACGCTTGCCTTTGACATTCTTTTCCGAAGGATGACTGTAAAAACAACGAAAATCGGGATAACAGCAAAAACAATTATCGCAAGCTTGGGCTCGATTGTAAGAAGTATAAGAAATGCACCTATTATCGTTACGCATGAAATCAAAAGATCTTCCGGGCCGTGGTGCGACAGCTCCGTTATTTCAAAAAGGTCGTTGGTGACTCGGCTCATAAGCTTTCCTGTGCGGTTTTTGTCAAAAAAGGGAAAGCTCATTTTTTCTATATGAGCAAAAACTTCCCGCCTCAAATCGGCTTCCATTCTTACGCCCATGAAGTGGCCCCAATATGTGATTATGTAATACAGGATTGCACGCAGAATATATGCCGCAACGATGATTATCATAACGGTGAAAAACGCCCTGAACATTTCGTTTGGCAGATATTGCTCCATGCATTTTTTTGATATATACGGAAAAAGAAGATCCACCGCCGACACCGCCAGCGCACAAATCATATCCAAAAGGAACAATCCCATGTGCCCTTTGTAGTGCTGTGCGAAAATCTTCAGTGTTCCTGAATTTTTATAATCTATATTTTTGTTGATTGTTGATTTTTGCCTCATTTGCCGATTCTACCGCAGAGTGTGCGAAATTTCAAGAACAGCCAGTGCAAAAGAAAAAACTCCCTTTTTCAAGGAAGCTTTTTCTTTGTTTTGGTGTTCTTATAGGGTATATAGTATGGAGTCTCCTAAAAGAGGAGTCTTGTAACCTTTTATAATATGAACTCGCCGATGTTCATGGACTCTTTGAGATCAACCTTGGCAATAACCTTTCCCTCTGCCAAAACGGAATATTTTCCGTTTTCAAGCTTATCAAACTTGAATTCACCGAAGCAGTCCGTGGTTGTCTTTTCTTCAAAATCCTTTCCCTTAAGCGTAACTTCAATGCCTTCGGCACATTCGTTATCCTTAAGCAGCTCGCCCCAAATGAATGATTTTTTGTAGCGGTAAAGGTTTTTGTAAAACACATGCGGCTTTGATTCAAGCTCGGGCCGTAATTCTTCAAGGCCTTCGTCTTCAATCATTTTCTGCATTTCTTCCGGTTCCAAGAAGTAATATTTTATTGCTTCTGTCGGGCAGGAGTGTGCACATCTTGGCATTTTGGGGTCTTCGCCCGTTGCCAGTATGTGGGCGCACATTGTGC
>CAVHKC010000142.1:0-4400 GCA_963636455.1 Ruthenibacterium lactatiformans | reverse complement strand
TTTCATCCTGGAACGAATCAAGCCAGCCTTTGTTCGGAGTCTCACCTGCACCATATCCGCAGCGCACATAGCCGTCGCCTCCGCCGTAGTTTCCGTCAATTGCCTTATAAACCTTGCCATTATAATCGGTTACGCATACACACACATGAGATGCCGCATAATATTGGTCATGTGGATTGTAATATACAACAATATCCCCTCTGCGAGGCGTTGTATTTGATGCATTAATCCACTTCCATGAACCGTCCTGGCTCAGCTTTCCGGTGAAATTTGCAACTTCTTCCATTTTCAGATTTGTATTTCTTGTACTTGCAGGCACGGTAATTCCCATTGCCGTTACCGTTCCGTTGCGGTCTGTGGGGCCTTGGGTAAGCCTTCCTGTATCACCGTCAAAATAATACCACTTGCCGCTTATTTCATGCCAGCCCGTGAGCATTCTTCCCGTTCCATTCTGGAAATAGTAAGTGTAACCTCCGATTTTTTTAAGGCCTGTAACCATGCGGCCGTTTCCTGCTTCGAAGTAGCGGGTATAACCGTTTACTTTCTGGAAGCCTGTAAGCATCTTGGCAGTATTCAAATCGAAGTAACGCCAGTAGCCGTTTATCTTTTGAAAGCCTGTAAGTGCTCTTCCCGTGCCGGCTTCGAAATAATACCATGAGCCGTTTACCTTTTGAAGCCCTGTAAGCATGATTCCCGTGTCGGAAGCGAAGCCGCGCCAGTAGCCGTTTATCTTTTTAATGCCTGTTGCTCTTCTGCCCGTGCCTGTTTCAAAATAATACCATGAGCCGTCAATCTTTTTAAGGCCTGTAACCATGCGGCCGTTTCCTGCTTCAAAATAACGCCAGTATCCGTTTATTTGCTGAAGTCCTGTAAGCATGATTCCCGTGTCAGAAGCAAAGCCGCGCCAGTAGCCGTTTACCTTTTGAAGACCCGTTGCTCTTCTGCCCGTGCTTGTTTCAAAATAATACCATGAGCCGTCAATCTTTTTAAGGCCTGTAACCATGCGGCCGTTTCCTGCTTCAAAATAACGCCAGTATCCGTTTATTTGCTGAAGTCCTGTAAGCATGATTCCCGTGTCAGAAGCAAAGCCGCGCCAGTAGCCGTTTACCTTTTGAAGACCCGTTGCTCTTCTGCCCGTGCTTGTTTCAAAATAATACCATGAGCCGTCAATCTTTTTAAGGCCTGTAACCATGCGGCCGTTTCCTGCTTCAAAATAACGCCAGTATCCGTTTATCTGCTGAAGCCCTGTAATCATGATTCCTGTTTGCGGGTCAAAATAACGCCAGTAGCCGTTTATCTTTTGAAGGCCTGTACAAAACTCTCCGTTCTGCCTGTAATACCATTTTCCGTCTATTTTTATCAAGCCGTCTTTGCCGCTGTCATTTGAAACCTGAATTGCAATCGTTTCATTATATTCCAAAGGCTGCTCATCCGTTGTAACAACTTCCTCGGTCTTTACGGTTACATCTGCTTTTCCGTCACTTTCTCCACCTGTCATCACGATTTCAGCAGACGGCTTTCCGTTTTCGCCTTTGCTGTCAAGCTGCAGATAAATTGTGCCGTCAGCACCAACTTCCGCTTTCTCGTATTCTGTGCCGAGGCTTACAATTTTTCCGTCTGACGATGAAACACTCACCTTGCCGCAGGCATCTTGAAGCGTTACCGTGAATACAGATGTTTTTCCGTTTTCGGTCTTTGCTTCCGCAATATTAGCCTCAAGCTTGGGATTTGCAGTCACAGCCTCAATTTCAGCTTCTTCGATATTTTCAATAACACCTTCTGTAACACTTGTTTCCGAAACAGCTTCCGTTTCCGTTTCGTTTAAAACTTCATTACTGTTTTGTGAAATGTTGTTATCGGCAAAAACCGCCACTGGGCAAAGGCTTGCTATAAGCAGCGCCGATATAACACTTACCAGATATTTTTTCATAAAAGTACTCCTTTAACAAAATAATGTCATTTTTTTGCCCTCTGCATTTTTTTCGATGTGGAAGGGGGCAAAATCAAAGACATGCCTGATTATGATATCATGATAAGGTCTTTTCTTCAAATTTGTTCACAAAATATTTAGAATTTTCATGAACCAATCCAAAAAATGTCACAATTAAAAATATCCTCATGCAATATGAATGGCACCGCATGAGGACACACTGTTTTAAGCTTATACTTTCCAAAAACCGTCATGCCTTGGCTTTTGAATCAAAAAACTTTCGCTGCATCACATAAAATACCGCACCGATTGCACACCACGCGATAAGCATAATATAGCTTTCTTTGCAGAAATGAACATCTGGCAGACCGGGAATCGGAATAAGCTGCAAAATCATAAAGATGACAGAAAATACAACACCCAATGCGGCCATAGCTTTTAAAAACGGTGAACCGTCGCCGTCTCTTCTGAGTGTCACAAGCGTAGCCGCCGAAGTAAAGAAATATCCTATGGACGCTCCGATGGCAGACATATCCACAAACCAGCCCAATGCCTCACGGCCTAAGATAGGCCCTGAAAGGCTTACAATCATGCAAAAAATCATTGCATTTTTCGGTGTGCTGTATTTCTTGTCCACATGGCCGAACCATGCCGGAAGATAACCCTCGCGCGACATGCTGTACATAAGTCTTGAGCTTGCAAGATAAAAGCCCATAATTCCGCTTAACACCGCACAGCTTACGCCGATTCCCACAAGCACCTTTCCGAATGTACCAAGCAGCTCTGTGGCAGCAATAAGAACAACCCATTCGCCTGCCATAACCCTTTCAGGCCAATTTTCCAGAGCAACTGCCGCAACGGTATTGTTGCTTACATAAACAAAGCAGCCGAACACGATTGCAATAAACATAATAAAAGAAACTTTTTTGAATGAAAAGTTGAATTCTTCTGCTGCCTGAGGGATCGTGTCAAAGCCTACAAACGCCCACGGAGCAATGGCAAATGTTGCCAAAATGGCAGACATTATGCCCTTCGTTCCCGTGTGGGCAAACTCGCCTATATTGGCAGTTGTCGCCCCTGCCGCCATTGCTGCGCTTTTGTCAAAGCCCCATATCGGCTGCATATTGATTCCCTGTGCTTTGGAGCTGAACACCGCACCAAGGAAAAGTGCAAATACGCAGGTAACCAAAAGAACAGAAAGCACAGTCTGCACAAATGCCGCTTTATGCACGCCGATGATGTTCAGCCACCCAAACAGCAGAAGAATCGCCGTTGCAAGCAGCATTTCTCCCAGATAAATGTCGAACCCTGCAACGGAATAGTGGAAACCGAATTTGAGAATATCCGCACTTCCGTCAAGCCCGTCCACAATCAGGCCGATTGCGGTACTGTTCATGGGAACATTGGTAAGATAAGCGGCAACAAGGAACCATCCGCACACAAATGCCATGTTTTTTCCGAAACAGTTTTTTGTGAATGTGAATTCACCGCCTGCCTGCGGATATTTAGGCACCATGTAGGCATAGCTGAATGCAATGATAATCATAATCAAAGCACCCAAGACCATTGCGATGGCAGTTCCCGCAACTCCGGAATTTGGCAGAAACTTCTTGCCCGGGTTAATAAAGCTTCCCCAGCCGATAACGCACCCGAAGGCAATCGCCCAGACATGCATCGGATTTAATTGTCTTTTTAATGAGCCTTCGCCCGTTGTTTGAATTTTTTTACTCATCTTAAATTTATGACATCCTTTTCTTTATTTTCTTTCTACACATCATAGGTTTTGTCAATGGCTTTAAGCTCCTTGAACGTGTCGATTTCGACAACGTCCGCGTCCACACAAAGGGCAACCTCCACCCGATAATTTTCCTTGCGGTAATTGAGCGGCACCTGCTCCCAGTAGCGTTCCTTTCCGCCCGGAGTTGCATATACATCTGCAATGTCCTGCGAAAGCTTGTGTCCGTCAGATTCATTCCAATAAGAAATGCCTACCATCTGCCAGATATCGCTGCCCTCGCCTCCGACCATCTGCTGCTGGATTATTCCGTCTTTTACCTTGAAGCACCAGTCATCGCTGCGCTCCTTTTTTATTGCAAGAAAGTCCGAAGTATAATGATACTTCTTAATAATCTTAGGATTTGAAAGAAGAAGATCTGCCTCAAAAACATAGGCATTTGAAAGCATATACCTGGCAACGAGTGCGCTTGAAATATTGTTTGCCTCGTTATAAGCCGGATTTTCAAGGAACTTTATCATTGGATATTTGTAAAGAAGCTGATCAAATAATTCCGCAAGATATCCTCTGACTATATAAATTTCTTCGATCCCTGCCTGAAGGCAGGCATCAATCAAGTGGTCGATTATTCTTACGCCGTGAACTCTCACAAGCGGCTTGGGAGTATTTAAAGTAATCGGCACAAGGCGGCTTCCGAAGCCTGCCGCAATAAAAATCGCCCTCTTGCAGCGGTAC
>CAVHKC010000141.1:0-4544 GCA_963636455.1 Ruthenibacterium lactatiformans | reverse complement strand
GAGCATTTTTTTGAAGCTTTCAAGCAGAACGTTTTTCGTGTTCAAATTCGCCATATTTATAAAATCGATAAGGATTATCCCCGAAAGATTCCTAAGCCTTATCTGCCTTGCAGCCTCGCATGCCGCTTCGAGATTGATTTTCAAATACTCTTCCGATGTGCTGCCTCCTGAGCTGTCGCTTCCGGAATTGACATCAATGACGGTGAGTGCTTCCGTGCAGTCGATAACAAGATAGGCTCCCGATTTCAAATGCACCTTCCTTGAAAGTGCGTGATGCAGCTGCCCGCTCAAATTGTAAAGCACGCTAAGCGGCACAATCTCGTCATTATAGAATTTGAGTTTATATTCCTCGCCCGACTCGAATGTTTTCAAATATATATGCAGATTATTGTATATTTCTTCATCGTCCGTGATAATCTGCTCAAGCTCGTCTTTTCTGCTGTTGATTATATATTGGATGTACGAATTCGGAGCCTTGTACAGAAGCGAAAAGACTTTTTTGTCTTTCGAATCCTCAGCCATTTTTTTGTAGGTTTCATACATGCTCTTAAGCTCGGCTTCAATCACCTCGTTTTCGACATACATTGCCTTGGTTCTGATGATAAAGGCACAGTCTTCGATATTTTGCTCTTCGAAAGATTTTTTAAGCTGCTCTTTTTTTTCTTTGTTTTTGAATTTATATGAAAAGTGTATCCCCGTGTGCTTCGCCTTCAAAATAACATATTTTCCCGTAATCACGGGCTCTGCCGAAAGCACGGGCTCTTTCCCTTTGAAAGAATCCTTGATCACCTGCACCATGACCTTTTGATTGGGCTTTAAAATATCGGGAATAAAGCCCATCTCACCCGATTTGAATTCCACAAAAGAGGCGTGAATATTAGGCATGATATTTGCGGTTTTTCCGATATAAATATTGTCAAGAATGCTCTCACAGCGCATATCGTCAACGCTCATGTCGACAAGCTTGTTGTCTTCATCGAGCAATGCCGAAAAGATCGAATATCCTGCTTTTGTAATCAATAATTTTTTAACCATTATTTTTTGCGGATTATCCCGCTTCCCCTTTATATTGTTTGGTAATCTTCAAGCGGAACCATCCCTTGAGCATAGAGTTCAGTTCTTTTTATATGCAGGATTTCAGGCTGCAAATCAGGATGAAATTCCTCAAACAAAGCCCTTATAAGAATTTCGGGCTTCAGATTGTTTTCGCTTCCCGCTTTGAGTGTCATTTCAAGGAAATCCTTATCGGGGCAAAGCTTTATTATCTGCGGTCTTATGTTTGTCTGCGTTTCATTCTTTTTTGTCTTCTTTGTCGCAATTATCTCATCATGCAGCATAAATTTTTCAATCTGGTATTCTGTAAAAAAAACATCATCATAATAATATTCAAACGATGCATACTGAACAGAAGCCATTGCCTTTTTTGCACCTTCTTCAAGGGCTTTGACTGAAAGTATAACAAATCCGGGTCCCGAAACTTTGTTGAGTGCATTTTTGATTTCTTCGCAGTTTTGGCCGTCTGCAATTTCTGCGTCCATATATTCCGCACTGCTTGTAAGTCCAAGCCCCAAAGGAAGCGCAAAGCTCATCTTCTGGTGTGGATTGAAACCATCGGAATAGACCATTTTGATTTGCGCACGATTCATGCATTTTTGAAAGGCTCTCATAATGTCCAAATGCCCAAGATATTTGACGCACTCTTCTTTTGTGAATCTGACTCTAATTTTCAATGCATATACCTCCGCCAAATGAGCGTGCGCCGCATGCGGAACACTTCATTGCACAATTGGGTGTCACAGTTTCGTTCAAAGCATTTTTGTATTCACGCTTCAAAAATTCCTTTGTAACTCCCGTATCAATAAAATCCCATGGGAGTTTTTCTTCAATATCCTTTTTCCTGTATACATAAAAATCAAGCGACAGACCGGAATCGGAAACGGCTTCGATCCACCTTTCGTATGAAAAGAAATCCGTCCATGCATCAAACACGGCGCCTTTTTTATATGCATTTTCGATTACATCCGCACACCTCCTGTCGCCTTTTGCAAGAAGCCCTTCTATCACGGATGTCTTTGGGTCATGCCAGTTGTATTTCAGGCTTTTTTTGTTTAAAAGCCCTTTTATGTAGTCATTAAGCATATGAGCCTTTTCTTCATAAACTTCGGGCTTTGTCATGGACTCCCACTGAAAAGGCGTGAAAGGCTTAGGGATGAAAAACGATGTGCTTATCGTAATCTGCACTTTTCCAACCCTTTTTTCTTTGGGAACAGTGTCATAATAAATTTCCGCAAGCTCTTCTGCGATGTCTGCGATTGCCGTGATATCGACACTTGTTTCGGTCGGCAGTCCGAGCATAAAATAAAGCTTGACCTTGTTCCAGCCGCCCTTGAAGCTTTCTGTTGCTCCGTAGCGGATATCGTCCATCGTTATGCCTTTGTTAATGACATCTCTCATCCTTTGCGTTCCGGCTTCCGGTGCAAATGTCAAAGAGCTTTTTTTGACATCCTGAATTTTGCTCATAACCTCAAGCGAAAAATCGTCTATACGAAGCGACGGAAGCGATATATTAACCTTTTTGTCTTTGAATTCTTCCAGAATAAATTCAATAAGTTCGCCAAGATATGGATAATCGCTCGAACTTAAAGAAGAAAGCGAAAGCTCTTCAAATCCTGTGTTTTCAATCAAAAACCGTGCATATTTTTTCAAATATTCCAAAGGCTTTGTGCGAAAGGGTCTGTATATGATTCCTGCCTGGCAGAAGCGGCAGCCTCTTATGCAGCCCCTTTGAATTTCCAAAACGGCCTTGTCCTGCGCCGCCTGAATATATGGCACAACAGGCTTTTCGGGATAAAAGGTGTTTTCAAAATCAATGACCGTCTGCTTCCTTACAGTTTTTGGCACATCATCATACAAAGGCGAAAAATCGGCAATTGTTCCGTCTGAATTATATGAAACATCATAAAGACTCGGAACATAAATCCCCGGCACTTGTGCCGCTTTTCTTAAAAAATCCGCTCTGCTTTTGCCTTCAGCTTTGTTTTTTTTGTATACATCCATCAGCTCGTAATATGCTGTCTCGCCTTCTCCGATATAAACAAGATCAAAGAAGGGCGCAATGGGTTCGGGATTATATATACACGGGCCGCCCGCAATGATGATCGGCTCATCTTCGCATCTGTTCTTTGCCCTTATTGCAATTTTTGAAAGCTCTAAGATTTGAAGCACATTTGTATATGACATTTCGTAAGAAAGCGAGATTCCCAAAAAATCGAATTCTCTGATTTCATCCTGCGATTCCAGTGCAAAAAGCGGAATATCATTTTCAATCATTTTTTCCTGAAGGTCAGGCCACGGAGAAAAGACCCGCTCGCACCAAATGTCATCCCTTAAGTTGAACATATTATAAAGAATCTGTATGCCAAGATTTGACATGCCGATTTCATAAACATCCGGAAAGCATATCGCAAAGCGGATATCTGTTTTTCCTTTGTCTTTTATGACGCTGTTAACCTCGCCGCCCGTATATCTTGCAGGCTTTTCGACATTCATGAGAATGTTGTCGGGAAGTGCTTGTTTGTTTGCTTTATTTATCATTAATCCATATGCTCCTTCAAATCCTTGCTCAGGCCTTCAAGATAATGAAGCGGAACGCCAAGCATTCCCTTCACAAAATAATCTTTCGAAAGCTCGTCAAGCGTAAAGCTTTTGCGTCCGCCTTCCTTTGCTCTTTTGTAGAACCTGTCAAGCTCGGCAAAACGCATGTAGTAGATTTTATCCTCATGAAGATAATTTATCAACAAAAAAGCGATTCCGCCCTGCTCTTCAAATTCCTTCATGAAAAGATACTGGTGCTCATGAATGTTTGAAAGCGGGAAACTGTCTTTGGAAACTTCTTTTGCGTCAAAGCACACGGGATATGTCTGCACAACGCCGATATAGTCGACCGTGCTTTTCTGCTCGAAATAAGCAAGCGTAATATGCCTGTCGTTGTCAATTTCAACAGGCTTTATGGGAGTCGGGATTTTCTGAATCAAAGCCATCCTAAGCTCTCTGTATTTTTCGTTTGAGATATTTATCATCTCTTCAAACTGGGAACCTCTTAACCCTCTGCTTCCCCAGGTAGCCATATATTTTCTCCTCTCATTATCTCCTTGAAATCCTCGGGCAAAGCCGCAAAAAAACGCATATTGTTCAGATATTCCAATATGCCGTTCATGTCGTCAAATCTCACTTCACCCGCATGCAGAAGCTGCCTTTTTATGCCATATAAGCTGCGGTACTTCTTGTTTTGTTCAAAATCTCCATACTTTGGATCACCGATAATCGGAAAGCCAAGCTTTGCTGCCTGCGCCCTGATTTGATGAGATTTTCCGGTTATAAGCCCGACCTTTAAAAGCGATATGTTCTCTCCTTGGCTGAGAGTTTCAAAAACTGTGATTATTTTTTCGTAATCACCCTGCCCGGCATTTTGAAGTGCGCTGTCTGCAATCTCCGATTTGTTTTTTGCTTCGTCTTTGCAAAGAAATGCTTCAACAGTCGTTGGC
>CAVHKC010000140.1:0-4587 GCA_963636455.1 Ruthenibacterium lactatiformans | reverse complement strand
TTAATTTTAAAAGGGTGAAAGATATGACATTTGAAGAATTGTATGAAAATGAAGATTTTCGAAAAAAAGTAGAAAAAATAATGCGTGAAGGCGAAGCCTGTGATATGACCGAAGTTCTCATATCGGAAGCAAAAAAACACGGTGTGGAGACAGATGAAAACGAGATCCGTTCGTATTTTGTTTCGAAGATGCCTGTAAGCGACGATGAAATGGACAAACTTGCGGCGGGAGATTTTAATCCGCAGTGCTTTACATCCGAGAAAAAAGGATGTCTTGCAACGGACAAGTGCTACTCTACGATCGGCGGTGCGTGCATTGCTTTGGATTCTTGCTATGCGGCTCTTCTGCATACAGACGGCGGAGATAGATCCGCATGCCCGGTAAACCATGCGTGCTGGTCGAATTATCAGTGTGTTGCGGTATATCATCACAGTCTTTGTGCGGTTGTCTACAACTGTTCGATTTCCGAACAGAAAGGCAGATAATAAATATTAAAAACGCCTGAAACTGAATTTTGCATGCTGGAGCATTATGATAAAAATAAAACAGTCCTTTGAAAAGTAAAGGACTGTTTTTGTTCCGCTTTGCAGGCTAAGGGATTTTCCGAAGCCGGAAGAAATTTTTTTGAAAAAGGCAATGCGGAAGATAAAGCCAAAAATCATAAAATAACGGTGGAAAAAAAACGGTCTGAATAATATAATAAAGTGATTGAAATGCAAACGAAAATTGAAAGGAGCATATAAATGGCATCATCGGATATCGGGGTTGATTTGGGAACAGCCAGCGTTATCGTTTATATAACAGGAAAAGGGGTTGTTCTGAAAGAACCCTCGGTTGTGGCATTTGACAGAGATACAAAGAAAATAAGGGCAATCGGCGAGGAAGCCAGGCTCATGCTCGGAAGAACACCCGGAAACATCGTTGCAATCAGGCCTTTGCGCCAGGGTGTTATTTCTGACTACACGGTTACGGAAAAAATGCTTAAGCATTTTATCCAAAAGGCCATCGGCAGAAGGACATTTAAAAAGCCGAGAATCAGCGTATGCGTTCCGAGCCGTGTTACGGAAGTTGAAAAAAAGGCTGTAGAGGATGCGGCATACCAGGCAGGAGCAAGAGAAGTGGCTGTTATCGAAGAACCGATTGCAGCGGCAATCGGTGCGGGTGTGGATATCACAAAGCCCTGCGGAAACATGATTGTAGACATCGGCGGCGGAACTTCGGACATTGCTGTAATTTCACTCGGCGGCGTTGTTGCAAGTGCATCGGTAAAGATTGCGGGTGACGATTTTGACGACGCAATTGTGCGTTATATGAGAAAGAAACATAACATTCTTATCGGTGAAAGAACGGCGGAAGAGATAAAAATCGCAATCGGAAGGTGCTATAACACAGGCGATGAGGAAATGACAATGGAGGTCAGAGGCCGAAACCTTGTTTCGGGACTTCCGAGAAAAGTTATCGTTACATCGTCAGAAACGGAAGAAGCCTTGAGGGAGCCTGTAACGCAGATTGTTGAGGCAGTTCACGAGGTGCTTGAAAAGACACCGCCCGAGCTTGCGGCAGATATTGCAGACCGCGGAATTGTCATGACAGGGGGAGGGTGCCTCTTAAGGGGTCTTGAAGAAATGATCGAAGACAGGATCGGAATCAATGCCATAACGGCAGAAGACCCGATGCTTGCGGTGGCAATCGGAACGGGAATGTTCATTGAATATCTCGGTAAGGATAAAATAATCGGATAATTCGATTCGGCAAAGGCATAAGGTTTATGATTTGAAGCTTAAGGCTTTTAAAGCACGGGAACAATGAAAATGCATAAACCGACAAATGATTTACAGCTGCAGTGGAAAAAATCAAAGGATGCGTTGAAAAGATAATATACAGAAATCCTGAAAACGGCTACACCGTTTTAAGTCTTGAAAACAACGGAGACGAAACAACTTGTGTAGGCGTTTTTCAATTATTGGATGAAGGCGAGTCTGTCGAATTTACGGGTGAATATGTTCTGCACCCAAGTTACGGCGAACAGTTCAAGGTTCATTCTTATGACAGCATATTGCCCGATGATTTATATTCAATAGAAAAATATCTTTCAAGCGGTGCAATAAGGGGAATAGGCAAGGCAACCGCAAAAAGAATTATTGCAAAATTCGGAGAAGATACACACAAAATCATTGACGAACAGCCCGAAAGGCTTTCTGAAATAAAAGGCATATCGCTTAAAAAGGCTCAGGAAATTTCACAGCAGGTCGAAGAAAAGAAGGAAATGCGGGAGGCGATGATTTTCCTTGGGAAATACGGAATTTCCAATGGACTTGCTGTTAAGATCTATATTCAGTACGGTCAGGAAGTATATTCGATAATCAGAGAAAACCCGTATCGGCTTGCAGATGATATAACGGGAATCGGTTTCAAAAAAGCTGATGAAATTGCTTTTAATGCAGGCTTCAGAAGGGACAGCGAATTTCGCATAGAAAGCTGCATTATTTATGTTCTCATGTGCCAGGCAAATGAGGGAAATGCTTATATGCCGCAGGACAAGCTTGAGGAGGAAGTGCTTAATACTCTTGCTCCTAATGTGGTTGACGGCGTTCCCGAAATCAAGCGGGAGGATGTGGCGCAATGCATTTTGAATCTTGCTGTTGAAAGCCGTGTGAAGGTACTGAATCAAGAAAGCGAAAGGCAGGTTTTTTACTCGCTTTATTATCATACGGAACTCAGTATTGCAGGCATGTTAAAGGAAATAAATCTTTCGGCGAAGGTTGCGGAACAGGCTATAGAAAATCGGATTTCAAAGGTAGAGGAAAATTCGAATATCAAGCTTGACGAACTTCAAAAGGCGGCAATCAAAGCTGCGGTCAATTCAGGGATTCTCGTGATAACCGGAGGTCCCGGCACGGGAAAGACCACAACGATAAATTCCATAATCAAATATTTCAACGAGGATGACAAGGAAATTATTCTTGCGGCACCAACAGGAAGGGCTGCAAAGAAAATGGCAGAGGCGACGGGATATGAGGCCAAAACTATTCATCGTCTGCTTGAACTTTCGGGAGAACCGGAGGATTCTTCACCCGGCAGCAACTTCGGGCGAAATGAGGATAATCCTTTGGATGCCGATGTCATAATAATTGACGAAATGAGCATGGTTGATATGTTCCTTATGTGCGCACTTTTGAAGGCAATAAGGCCGGGAACACGCCTGATTCTTGTGGGCGATGTGGACCAGCTTCCGTCGGTTGGCTGCGGCAATGTGCTGCGGGATATCATCGAGTCCGAAAAAATAAACACGGTCAAACTCACGAAAATTTTCAGACAGGATAAAGACAGCGACATCATCACCAATGCGCACAAAATAAACAACGGCGAGGATATCGAGCTGAAACCGAACAGCAAGGATTTTATATTTATAAAGCGTGATAATGCGAATTTGATGCTGGGAACGATTTTGGCTTTGCTTAGGGATAAGCTGCCGAAATATGTTAATGCTGACAGGCGTGATATTGAGGTTTTGGCACCCGCAAAGAAGGGAATACTCGGTGTTGAAAATATCAATAAATTTCTGCAGCAGCAGCTTAATCCGCCTGCCCGCAGAAAGAGGGAACTTCCTGTCGGCTCTTATGTTTTCCGTGTGGGCGACAAGGTTATGCATATTAAAAATGACTACGAGCTTGAATGGGAAATGCGGTTTGATGACGGCTATGTCTATGACAGGGGCACGGGCGTTTTCAACGGTGATATCGGGGTTATAACCAGTATCAGCGAACATGCGCAGATTGCCGAGGTTTTTTTTGATGATGGCAGGTATGTTCTTTATGAATATTCAAGGCTCGAAGAGCTTGTTTTGGCTTATGCCGTAACTATACACAAATCGCAGGGCAGCGAGTACCCGGCGGTGATTCTGCCGCTTCTTTCGGGGCCGCCCCAGCTTATGAACAGAAATATTCTTTATACGGCCGTGACTCGTGCAAAGCAGTGTGTCTGCGTTGTGGGAAGCGAGGAGGCTGTTCTTGGCATGATTCACAATGAGAGGCAGCAGCTGAGGTATTCCGGACTTAGGGACAGGATACTGGAAATTTTTTAAAGGTTTCGTGCGAAGCCTGCGGAAATTCTTATGTTATAAAATATCTGCCCTATTGTTATAGCTATAAAAATCTTTGGGTTATAATCCCATCGCTTCGCACGGATGCCGTATATTCTTGTGCGGCAACGACAACTTCTAAATTCAGCTCATGTGCAGACTTGAAGAATCCCTTCCTGCGGAACTCGGGCAGCTGCTCTTGAGATGCTTGTGGAAGCAGCTGCCCTCGGACAGTCCTCGGAAGTGACGTCTGCCCATGGCTTCATTAAGAAGTTTCGGCCAATGGCACAAGAATATGCGTTCCGTGCGAAGCTTGCGGAAATTCAAAATATAATATTAAAAAATTAGGGTAAAGAAGGTAACGAAATAAAAATATATATCAAAGGGGGTTATGATTTGTGAAAATTGAAAATATCGGCAGAAAGGCTGTAGTTGCGGCGGCGGAAGTTCTTTTTCCAAGAGCCTGTCCGGTTTGTGGGGATATTATCACGGAAGATGATTATGTG
>CAVHKC010000139.1:0-4589 GCA_963636455.1 Ruthenibacterium lactatiformans | reverse complement strand
TTATAGCACAGTGCACCCATCCGGAAGAGCTTAAGGAGCTTTTGGGCAGGGAGAAAGTGAAATTTTATATAGGCTTTGATGCAACCGCAGATTCTTTGACGGCGGGCCATTTTCTTACCATAATGGCAATGATGCACATGCAGCGTGCAGGCCACATTCCGGTCGCGCTTATGGGCGGCGGAACGACAATGGTCGGAGATCCGTCAGGCAAAAGCGATATGCGCAAGATGATGACAAAGGAAATGATCGATCACAATGTGGAATGCTTCAAAAAGCAGATCGGACGATTTGTCGATACATCAGAAGGAAAGATGATATTCGAAAACAACGCAAATTGGCTTTTAAAGCTTAATTACGTTGATTTTTTAAGAGAAGTCGGAACGCACTTTTCAGTAAATAAAATGCTTACGGCAGAATGCTACAAGCAAAGAATGGAAAAGGGTCTTACCTTTTTCGAATTCAACTATATGATAATGCAGTCTTATGATTTCCTGAAGCTCAATCAAATGTATGATGTCAAGCTTCAGATGGGAGGAGATGACCAGTGGTCAAATATCATAGGAGGCGTTGAACTTATCAGAAGAAAAGAACAAAAAAGCGCTTATGGCCTGACATTCAAGCTGCTTACGACATCTGACGGAGTCAAGATGGGAAAAACAGTCAAGGGTGCACTTTGGCTTGACCCTGAAAAGACCTCTCCTTATGAATTTTATCAATATTGGAGAAATATCGAAGATGTCAAAGTCGAAGAATGCTTAGGCCTTCTGACATTCCTTCCCATGGAAGAAGTAAGGCGGCTCGGTGCATTGGAAGGTGCCAAAATAAACGAAGCAAAAGAAGTGCTCGCATATGAAATAACAAAAATCGTTCACGGAGAAGATGAAGCAAAGAAGGCTCAGACAGCCGCAAGAGAAGTTTTTGCAGGTTCTGGCATAAGCGAGCATATGCCGACATTCGAATATACAAAAGCAGAGTTTGAAGCGGCAGATGGTATTCAGGCACTTGTGGATTCTGGTCTTGCACCAACACGTTCCGAAGGCAGAAGGCTCATCGAAGGCGGCGGAGTCTTGGTAAATGACGAAAAAATAACCGATGTAAAGAAGACACTTTCAGCCGCAGACCTTAAGGACAATGAATTTATTTTGAAAAAAGGCAAGAAAAAATCAGTCAGGGTGATTGTTAAATAGACGGAGGCAGCGATAATGCACAAATCATACGGCGTAAACGAACTGAGAAAAATGTTTCTGGATTTCTTCGAAAGCAAAGGCCATCTTGTCATGAAAAGCTTTTCGCTTGTTCCGCACAACGATAACAGCCTTTTGCTTATAAATGCAGGAATGGCGCCTTTGAAGCCATATTTTACGGGGCAGGAAATTCCGCCAAGGACAAGGGTTGCAACCTGCCAGAAATGCATAAGAACAGGCGATATAGAAAATGTCGGAAAGACAGACAGGCACGGAACATTCTTTGAAATGCTCGGAAACTTTTCTTTCGGAGATTATTTCAAGCTTGAAGCTTTGCAGTGGACATGGGAATTTCTGACGGAGCATGTCGGGCTTGAGCCTGACAGGCTTTATCCTTCTGTTTACTTGGATGACGATGAGGCATTCAGAATCTGGCATGAAGTAATAGGAATCCCCGAAGATAGGATTTTCAGATTCGGAAAAGAAGACAATTTCTGGGAGCATGGAGCAGGCCCTTGCGGACCGTGTTCCGAAGTTTATTACGACAGAGGCGAAGAATATGGCTGCGGAAAGGAAGGCTGCACCGTAGGCTGCGACTGCGACAGATATATCGAAGTATGGAACAATGTTTTCACGCAGTTTGACGGCGACGGAAAAGGAAATTATACCGAACTTGCCACGAAGAACATAGACACGGGAATGGGCCTTGAAAGGCTTGCGGTTGTTTCGCAGGGCGTAGGCTCGATTTTTGATGTCGACACAATATGCGCAATCAGAGACAGGATTTGCGATGCCGCAAATGTTGTTTATCACACGGATGAAAAAAAAGATATCTCAATCCGTATTATCACAGACCACATACGCTCTGCAACTTTCATGATTTCTGACGGAATCAACGCTTCAAATGAGGGCAGAGGCTATGTTTTGAGAAGGCTCATAAGAAGGGCTGCAAGGCATATCAGGATGCTTGAAATCCCGGATCATTTCATGCCCATTCTTTGCGAAACGGTTATAGAATGCTCAAAAGATGCATATCCCGAGCTTGAAGAAAAGAAGGCAATGATTTTAAAGACCCTTGCAGATGAAGAAACAAGGTTCTACAAAACGCTTGACCTTGGCATGAAAAAGCTTTCGGAAATGCTTGCGGCTATGAAGGAAGAAGGAAAGACGAAGCTTTCGGGAAAAGATGCTTTCAAGCTCTACGACACATACGGATTTCCTCTTGATTTGACAAAAGATGTGCTTGAAGATGAGAAAATGACGGTTGATGAAGAAGGCTTCGAAGCGGAAATGAAAAATCAGCGTGAAACCGCAAGAGCCGCAAGAAAGACCACAAATTACATGGGTGCGGATGCGACTGTTTATCAGGAACTTCCGACAGACCTTACTTCCGAATTCACAGGATATGACACTTTGAAAGACGAATCCGAAATCACCGCAATGACGACCGAAACCGAAGTTGTGCAGACTTTGGCAGAAGGTGATATCGGAACAATCATCGTAAAGAAAACGCCTTTCTATGCCGCAAAAGGCGGGCAGGAAGCAGACAAAGGACGCATTTTCACCGAAAATTCAGAATTTGATGTTAAAGAAGTAACAGCACTTGCAAACGGAATGATCGGACACATCGGAATCGTAAAATCCGGTCAGTTTGTGGCAGGAGATAAAGTTACGCTTGAGGTTGACAAATCAGAAAGGTTAAATACCGCAAGAAACCATTCAGCAACGCACTTGCTGCAAAGGGCTTTGAAGGATGTGCTCGGAGACCACGTCGAACAGGCGGGTTCAAGCGTAAACAGCGACCGCTTGAGATTCGACTTCACGCATTTTTCGGCAATGAGCGCAGAAGAAATAAGCAAAACAGAAAAAATCGTCAATGAAAAAATAAATGAGTTTTTGCCTATAGGCGTTAAGGAAATGCCGATTGAAGAGGCAAAGAAAACAGGTGCCATGGCACTTTTCGGCGAAAAGTACGGCGATATTGTCCGTGTCGTAAACATGGGAGATTATTCAATCGAGCTTTGCGGCGGAACGCATCTTGAAAACACAGGCGTCATAGGTATTTTCAAGATAATCTCCGAAGGCTCTGTGGCAAGCGGAGTAAGAAGAATCGAAGCTGTCACAGGAAAAGGAGCAGCTGCATATTTTGACAATATCGAAAATGAGCTCAAAAGTGCGGCTTTGAAAGCAAAGACAGAACCTGCAAAGCTTGCCGCTCGTATTGATGATATGAATGCGCAGATAAAAGAGCTTCTTTCTGAAAATGCTTCGCTTAAGAGCAAGGCAGCAAAGGAAGCACTCGGAGAAATTGAAGCAGAAGAGATAAACGGAATCAAGCTTATCACAAAAAGAGTCGACGGAGTTGATATGAACGGCTTGAGGCAGCTTGGAGATCAGCTGAAAGAAAAATTGGGTGAGGGCATTATAGCATTGGCATCTGTTTGCGACGGAAAAGTCAATCTTATGGTTACGGCAACAGACGGTGCAGTCAAAAAAGGCGCTCACGCAGGAAATATCATAAAAGCAATCGCACCGATTGTTGGCGGAGGCGGCGGAGGCCGTCCGAATATGGCGCAGGCCGGAGGAAAGGACCCTTCCGGAACAGATGCGGCTTTGAAAAAAGTAAAGGAGCTTTTAGTATGAGATGTAATCAATGCGGAAAAGAAATCCAGGACAACAGCGTGTTTTGCCCTTTCTGCGGTGTGCCGCAGAAGGTGACGGCGGATTATGACTACATTCAAAGCGAAATCGGAGCAAATGTAGACAAAATAAAAAGCACAGGCGATACCGTTGAAATCAAAGGTCATAAAAACGGTGACACGGCCAATGTGCCAAATGCGTCCAAAAGAAAAGAAGAGCTCATGAAGACTCGCAATGTCTACGGAAGCGACACCATCTATTCAGAAGACGGCGAAGAATATTCGGAAGAGTACGATGATGAATATGAAGAGTATGACGACGAATATGAAGATGAGTACGACGATGATTACGAAGACGATTATGACAGACATTATTCGCCTAAGAAAAGCAAAACAAGGCATGTAGACGACGATTATTTCTACAACAGCTTTGACGACCTTGACGACTACGAAAAGGAAAGCGGCGGAAACAAAGGAATCATTATAACAACGGTTATAATCGTTATAATCTGCATTTTGGGAATTGCAGGAATAATATACTTCGGATTAAAGCCTCAGGACAAAACAAGCGAAGACAACCAGACCGTAACCACTCAGGCGGCTGATAATTCGCAGACAACTGCGGAAAGTACCGATGATACAGCAACTGCAGCAGAAACAACAACTGCAGTTTCAGAAGCTGCATCCAAAGAGTCGGTTTTCAACTATCTTGTCGAAAATAATGTGATGAGCAGCGATTATAAGACCTCTGACGGAGGGTTTATAG
>CAVHKC010000138.1:0-4597 GCA_963636455.1 Ruthenibacterium lactatiformans | reverse complement strand
AGCAAAATACGAAGACTGCGGCAATCCGCTTACGGCAGCCTCATAATAAAGAGCCAGGTTTCCAAGCAGCGTGATAGTTACGGAAATTGCTGTATTTATTTTTATTATAAACGGCGGATTATATGTGGTTTCTGCAACATCTGCATAAAGATTCATCCATTTTGCAAAAAAACGCTTTTCAGCTCCCGAAAGCCTGATTTTTTGAATCCCTGATATCATAGAGTAGCTCAGACCCGACTCCTTTGCCGAATATTCAAGGCGTCTGCGGTTAACTCTCACCTGAATAACGACTATTATAATTGAAAAAATTACCGTTGTCAGTACAATGGCAAGCGTAGTATCCAAAAGCATAGGCGCATAGCGGAAAACCTGAAATATATAAAGAATAGCCATAATGGCTGTAAGCCCGCTTGACATCAGGATTTCCAGAAGCAGCGAACAAAGCCTGTTCACCGACATAAACCGGCTTTTCAGCTCTCCTGGGCTGTAATCTCTGAAAAATTCTGTCTGCAAAGACATTATCCTCATCATCATGGCGGACTGAACACTTATAGAATATTTAATGCTTATGCGTTTCTGAGCCAGTCCTTTTACGCTTTTAAAAAGCTGCATGGCGATAAGGCAGAAAACAATGCAAACTGCAGCCCCCACAACACCTCTTACGGACTCACTGTCTAAGACAGGTCCCGTCAAAGCCTTGGTAAGCCGAGGAAGCATCATGCCTGCAAGCGTTACCGCAAAGGCCGCCAAAGCCACTTTTATTATGTCATATATGCTGATGCAGCTCTTCATATATCTGAGCAGATCATATATACCAAGCTTTTTTGAAGGCAGCGGACGATAGAAGCAATATGCGTCAGTCTCAAAAAGATGTGCGTTTTTTTGATCTATTCTTGTAAGCTTTCCCGTCTTTAAATCCCTGTAAGTGTAGCCTCCCCATCTTCCCGGGCGAAGCACATACGGAAGTTCGTCTTTGCTTCCGAATGCAAGAATCGGTCCGCAGCTGTCTTTGTACCATTTATCGGAAAGCTCAATCCCGCGTCTCATAATTCCGTATTGACGCAGACTGTAATCCATTGCCTCTTCGGCGGATTTTACCGTTTGCGGAACATCAACAGGCCTGAAATGGAAGCATCCCAATATCTCGTCGATGACATTCTTGGTGATGTCCTTCCTGTTAAAACTCTTCTCGGAAAAACCCCTTCCAAGCACAGCATCCGCAATTCGCAGGTAGGAGTCTTCCAAAAGTTCCTGATCGTTCTTCTGTTTTTCTTCAATTCGGCTTTTTAGCCTTCCCATGTGATTTCTCCTTGCTGTTTTCAGGAAATCGCTCTTTCGCTCTTGATAAGGCCCGCATAGGTGCCTCCAAGTTCAAGCAGCTCTTTGTGGGTTCCTCTTTCACATATTCTTCCGTGGTCAAGAACGATAATTTCATCGCAGTTCCTTATCGTAGAAAGGCGATGTGCTATCACAATGCAGGTTATTTTCCTTGCTTCAATTGCCTCCACAAGCTGCTGCTCTGTTTTTGCATCCAATGCAGATGTTGCTTCATCAAGCACCAAAATTCTCGGCTCTGCCGCAAGTGCTCGGGCTATCTCCATTCGCTGTCTTTGACCTCCGGACAAATTCTTCCCGTCATTTGCCAATCTGTACTGATATGCTCCGTGCAGCCTAAGAATTTCCTCATGCAGCTGAGCGTCCTTTGCAGCCTTCACAACATCTTCATCCGATATGGTTTTGTCACACATCTTTATATTTTCCGCAATGGTATCCTCGAAAAGAGTAATATCCTGGTCAACAACAGCGACAGAACTGAGCAGAACCTCCCTCGGATAATCGCCCCTTTTGCGGCCGTCAAACAAAATCTCTCCGCTCCACGGCTGATAAAGGCCGCCTATAAGCTTGGCCACCGTTGATTTTCCGCACCCGGTCGTGCCCACAATGGCAATTCTTTGCCCTTTTTTCAAAGAAAATGAAAAATCCCGAATTATCGGTTCTTCAAGCCGTGAATAGCCAAATGACACATCCTTAAGTTCTACATTTCCCTCAAGCTTTTCAATATCTGTGTCAAAATCCGCTTCATCGTCAAAATCCGGATCATCCGGATATTCCATAACATCTTCTACACGTTCCATCCGAGTCTGCATTTCCTGCAGATTCTGCCCTGCACTTATCATGGATTCCGCAGGTGTCATAAACGAGCCCAAAAGCCCCTGAAACATAAGAACCGCACCAAGCGTAATCTCGTTTTGAATGGCAAGATAAACGCCAATCATCAAAACGGCATAATTCACAAACGCAGACAAAAATTCCGGGATTGCCCCCAGGAGCTGATTGGTTCTTTCCGTCTGTACCTCGGCATTATTGACAGAAGCCTGATATCCGGCCCATTTTTGAAAGAAACCTCGTTCCGCCCCGCTTGCCTTTATTGTTTCGATCATGCTGATTCCGGCTACCGTGGCAGCCTCAAGCTTGCCCTGATCCCTAAGCTGCACCCTTGTTATGTTTATACGATGCTTTGAAATAATACGTGCCATAATTATATTCACAACAAGTGCGGCAAGGCCTACGGCGGTCATGAGCGCACTCTGTGACAGCATAAACACCAGATACACAATCATCATGAATGTGTTAATCAAAAGCGGTGCAAAAGTTTGAACAAGAGTTCCGGCAATATCAGCATTCAGCAAAAGCCTGCTTTGAATATCTCCTGCCAGTCTTTGAGAGAAAAACTCCATAGGCAAATGCAGAATCTTCCACATGAACGAAGTGCTTCCGATTACAGCCATCTTTCCGTTTATCTTCAGCGAATAAATTGCCTGAATCCATGAAACCGCAATCTGTATGCCGGCAAGCACCGCAACGAAGGCAATAAATCCGCCGATCCATCCTTTTGCGCCGATACCCAAAATACTGTCCACGAAAATGCGTACCGAAACGGAATTTGCGATGCCGAACAAATAAGATATCGCTGTCGTAAGCATAACGAAGGCTATTGCCGCACCTGTTCCGACAAGCCTTTTCTTCGTAAAACTGAATATGCTTTTTTTCTTCCCGCCGGTTTCAAAATTTTCAGACGGTACAGGGATTAAAACCACGCCGGAATAAGAGCGTTCAAATTCCTCCCAGCCTATTGTTTCGACACCCCGTGCGGGATCGTTAATATAAGCCTTTTTCCCTTTGAATCCCTTAAGAACCAAAAAATGATTCATATTCCAAAAAATAATGCAGGGGAATCTCCCTTCTTTTTTCAGATTTTGGGCATTCATGCGGTAGGCTTTGACATCCATGCCATAATGCTCGGCTGCAATATATATATTTTTTGCTCTTGACCCGTCTCTTGAAACGCCGCAGTCAAGGCGCACCTGCTCAAGCGGCACCCATTTCCCATAATATGCCATAACCATAGCAAGCGAGGCTGCTCCGCATTCCAAAGCCTCAAGCTGCATTATCATCGGAACCCTTGCAACGCCGCCGGAAAGAGTCGGTCTTATTTTGTTTTGTTTTTCACGCATAGCCATTACCTTCCAGTAAAGAGGAATTCAATAGGATGCATCTTCCCAAAATCTATCCGTGCCTCGTAGTTGCCGTCCGGAAGCGTCGTTTCAATCTCGACGAAATTATCTGCATCATCATCTGTGTCTTTGAAATACTGATATATTCTGTTTTCAATCCAGATAAGCGTTCCGTCAGCAATCGTTTCGTTATCGGTGGTAACTATCCGCGCCTTATTATCGGTTACAACTGCTGTTGCTGGCTTTGTAATTTCGATATCTCCCACAAAGCTCCAGACTGCAATCCCGATTATCAGCGAAAAAACAGCCGCCAAAACAATCCATACGCCGGGAGATGTCACTTTCAAGTACCCCGTCAGCTGCTCCGGAGATGAAATATGCTTTTTTGCCGCTTTCAATTGCTCAAGGCTGCTGTTTTCTTCCATATCACTTATTCTCTCTGTCGTTGTTTTCAAAAGATGCCAATCGGTCGTCATCATTTTCCGCGATTCCATATTTTTTAAGCATCTTCAGTATATTTCTTTTTATCTGCGTGCAGTCGAAATCGCCGCTGTTTACATCTTCTTCATCTTTGCTCCATACACGGCACATTCCGCCGCACAGATAGCGCACTTCGCAGGTGCTGCATTTTTTGTTCGTATCCACGCCTGTGTTGAGGTAAGAAAGGATTTCTCCTCTGTCAATAATTTTCTGCAGCGATTCTTTTGAAAGGTCACCCAAAAGCTGTTCTTTTCCGCACCACGCATAGCAAGGATACACCTTTCCGTCAGGCTGCATATAAAGATTTGCGCCTATTCCGCAAGTCCATTTAAATCTTATCTGGTCAGTCACCTGTTCATCCGAACGCCACTCGTAATAAGAACCTGTCACATCAGCAGCCCTTCCCATCGGAACCGGGCTTTGGATGGCAAGTTTTTTGATATTATGCTCACGGCAGAATGTGCGCAGGAATTCTCCCGGTTTTCCTTCACCCTTTTCACGGTCCATAACGGCACTGACTGAAATATTTCCTCCAAATTCAAGAGCACGGATTATATTTTTCACGACTTTTTTGAAAGTCCCTTTTCCTCTGACTGCATCGT
>CAVHKC010000137.1:0-4610 GCA_963636455.1 Ruthenibacterium lactatiformans | reverse complement strand
GCTTCCTTGCGGTACTCAACGCCCTTGTACTTTCCGAGTTTAACCTCAGGCTTAAGCGCAACCTTGGCGGTATAGATGAACGGCTTTCCTTTTTCGACCTGAACAACCTCGATTTCGGGGTTGGAAACAATTTCAAGTCCGCTTTCTTTGGACTCGTCCGTATATGTTTTGTTTACAATAATTTCAGCCGCATCTTCGTTGAAGATATCCGCTCCGTAGACTCTTTCTACCATCTTAAGCGGCATTCTTCCCTTTCTGAAGCCGGGCATCGTTATCTGATTCTTTACTTTGTTATAAGCTTCTTTGATAGCATTTTCCAGTTCCTCGGCCGATCTTTCTATTGTCAAAACAGCCGTGCCTTTTTCCTGTTTTTCAAATTTTAAACTCATCTTATGTATATTCCTCCAAATGTTCTTCCATTTTTTAAAAGTCGCCAGTTCGCAAGGACGGATTATACCATGTTTGCAAGCTGTAATCAACGACTTTCGCCATTTTGCGCCCCTTTATTTTGGCTTATCTGCCGCACAGTGTCTGTTTTTTTTATTTTTGGGGCTGCACGCCTTCTTATTTTTCTTCGTAATCGTCCAGAAAATGGTGTTTCACGCCCTTTTCCTTGTAAGCAATAATCGTGCTAAGATTCACATTTTCAACGCTTTTGAATATATTATTTTCCACAAAAGGATTTGTTTCCTTAAGCTTTGCAATCAGCCTTTTGGTATCGAGCCTTTTTGAATCCGTTGCTTCACTTTCATTCATGCTTAAGTTTTCGGTAAAGCGGCATGCGCACTGCAGGAAAGAAAGCCCGTTATAATCCCTCCATTTGCAGATATCCTCTTCTCTTATCAGATACATCGGTCTTATAAGCTCCATGCCCTCAAAATTCGTGCTGTGAAGCTTGGGCATCATCGTCTGAATCTGCCCGCTGTGAAGCATTGCCATGAGAATAGTTTCAATCACATCGTCATAGTGGTGCCCAAGCGCAATCTTGTTGCAGCCAAGCTCCTTTGCCTTGCTGTAAAGGTGGCCTCTTCTCATTCTTGCGCACAAATAGCACGGGCTTTTTTCCACATTTTCCACCGTTTCAAAAATATCGCTTTCAAAAACTGTCAAAGGTATCCCAAGCTTTTTTGCATTGCTTTCAATCAGCTTTCGGTTTTCCTTGTTGTAGCCCGGGTCCATGACAAGGAATACAAGTTCGAAATTCATCTGCCTGTGCCTTTTTATTTCCTGAAAAAGCTTTGCCATGAGCATCGAATCTTTTCCGCCCGATATGCAAACGGCAATTTTGTCTCCCTCGCTTATGAGCTTATATGCTTTGCATGCTTTTGCGAAAGGCGAAAAAATCTGCTTGTGGAATTTCTTCCTTATGCTCTCTTCTGCAATTTCTTGGCTTGTTGGCTGTTCCTCGCCTTGGGCTTTATTTGATGAATCTAAAGTATCCGGCATTATTTCATTTGTCTTTTGTTCGTCTGTTTTTATTTCATACATAATTTGTATATGCTTTTCTTAATCTGTGATTTTTTTTACATGTGACGCCATACAAAACATTTTCTTTATTTCATGATATCAGCCTCATTGTAATCGATTTTCACAAGCGTAAGCCCACACGCCGCAGCCTTTGCCGGCGAGCGGCTCCTGTCACGGCTTTCCAAAATTTCTTTCACATACTCAGGCGGGAATACGCCCATGCCTGCGCATGCAAGAGCAGCTGCGATAAGCCTTACCATGTTGTAGAGAAACCCGTCACCCTTCACCGTGATTTTCACGATTTGAGGGCGGAATTCTATAAACATTTTCCGATTTTCCCTTTCTGCCGCTTCTGCAGAACTGCATTTTTTTGAGGTTTCTTCCTCTTTTTCGGGAATTTTAGCATATTCTGTGTCATCAAAATCAAGCCACTCGGATGTTATATCTATCGAGTGTATCGTCCTTACGGAAGTCTTTTGCTGCCCTCTGGCGGTGGAAAATGCCAAAAAATCATGCGTTCCCACAAGGTATTTTGCGGCTTCCTTCATCTTTTCGATATCGAGCGGAAAATAAATATATCCCGCATAAAGCCTTGCCGTGGGCAGGCAGTATCTTGCATTGAAATATGTATACTGATATGTCTTTGTACAGCTTACATGCCTCGGATGAAAATCCGGTGCAACCTCCTGTGAACGGACAATTCTTATATCTGCAGGAAGATATTGATTCAGCGCATAGCCTATCTTTTCCGTCGGAATCCTTGTTTCGGTGTCAAAAACTGCCACATTTCCGCGCGCATGCACTCCCGAATCCGTCCTGCTTGCACCGATAATGGTGATATCTTCCTCCAAAAGTTCTGAAAGCTTCTCGTTTATGACCTGCTCGACGGCAATTCCGTTTTTTTGAACCTGCCAGCCGACATAAGCCGTTCCGTCATATGCAATTGTAAGCATTATTCTTTTCATTGTTTTATACCTTTTATGATATTCTTCTTTACCCTAAAATATGTGAGTTCTTCGTGCACCATTCTTAAAGCGGGGAATGCCGTTTTATACAGCTGATGAACCATTTCTAATCAGTAAATCTTGTCAATGCAGGTGATGTCGTTTTTTATAATGCGAATTACACTCGCCCCATAGTTACAAACATATCCATCAGCACTCTGATTGCGATTGCCGCAATAAGATAAATCAAAATCACAATATATGAGATTTTATCCCGTTTTTCATATTTCAGCGGAAACATTTTCGTGCGTCCCTCGCCGCCTTTGTAGCATCTGGCTTCCATGGCATTTGCAAGCTCGGTTGCCCGCCTGAAAGAAGAAACAAAAAGCGGAACAAGTATCGGAATCATGCCCTTTGCTTTTGCGGCAATTCCGCCCGTGTCAAATTCTGCACCCCTTGCAATCTGCGCTTTTGTGATTTTTCCGACTTCTTCTGCAAGTATCGGGATGAACCTCAGCGCAATACTCATCATCATCGCAATCTCATGTGCTGGAAAATGAATTTTTGCAAGCGGTGAAAAAACTTTTTCAAGCCCGCTTGTAAGCGATGTCGGAGTTGTCGTATATGTAAGCATTGCAGCTCCCACAATGACATAAACAAGCCTCAGACCGAAGAAAACGGCTTTTAAAATGCCCATTGTGCCGAGCTTGAAAATCCACCACTGCCAAAGGATTTCTCCGCCCTCTGTAAAAAACAAATTGAAAAAAACGGCAAGTATTACAATAAACCACACAAAACGCATACCCCGCAGAATGAACCTGAGCGGAACTTTTGAGGCGCAAATCAACGCCGCAAGCGCTGCCGTAAGGAAAATAAATTCCCATATGTTGTTTATAATAAAAAGTGCGGCAATATAAACAATAACCCCTAAGAGCTTCACTCTTGGGTCAAGCCTGTGGATTATCGAATCCGACGGATAATATTGTCCTATGGTTATATTTTTGAACATTCTGATATTTCTATTTCAAATTTTTGTAATTTCAAGCCGAAATTCTGCATGAATTCAGTGGAATTTTTTTATTATGGCATCTGTCGCCTCATCAACGGTTATGGCATTTTCGATTCCTACTGCTCTGCATATCCTGCTTACTTCAGGTTCTTTAAGTCCGATTTTTTCAAGCTCTTCGAAATGAGAAAAAACTTCATGCGTTTCGCCGTCGAAAATCACATTGCCCTTATGCATTGCGATAACTCTGTCTGCATAATCGGCAACCTCTTCCATGTTATGTGAGACAAACACGACCGTAGAATGCTTTTGGCTTCTTATTGCGCCCACCAGGTCAAGAATTTCCTGCTTTCCCTTAGGGTCAAGCCCTGCCGTCGGCTCATCAAGAATCAAAAGCTCGGGCTCCATAGCCAAAATTCCAGCAATTGCCACTCTTCTCATTTCGCCGCCCGAAAGCTCAAAAGGCGATTTTTCAAACATATCTTCCGAGATATTAACTGCAAAAAGTGCCTTCCTTGCTCTTTCTTTTGCTTCAGTTTCTGAACAGCCAAGATTTTTGGGGCCGAAAGCAACATCCTTAAGCACAGTTTCTTCAAACAGCTGATTTTCAGGATATTGGAAAACAAGGCCTGTCTTTCTTCTGAGTGCCCTCAGCCTTTCCTTTTCGTTTCCGCCCGAATAAAGGTCTTCTCCGTCAAAATAGATTTTTCCCGAAGACGGCTTGATAAGCCCGTCAAACAGCTGGATGAGCGTCGATTTCCCGGAACCTGTGCTTCCGATAAGTGCAATGAAAGAATCACCACCAATCTCAAGATTGATGTCCTTCACCGCATCCGCACTGTTTATCAGGCCTTCATTATATGTATAACTGACATTTTCAAGTTTTATGACCATATTGGATTTTCTGTTTTTTCTTTGCCTCTCATGCAATAAGCAACCGTTTATACAACCTTTATAAGTCCTGGCATTCTTACTTTCAGGTTATCAAAAAAATATATGTTTACGCTCTTTTAAATATCTTTTATCTTAAAAATATTTTTAAGTGCAGCAATCAGCTCTTCTTCCGAAATAGCATCCTCAGGGATATCAAGCCCCTTTTTCCGAAGTTCATTGGCAAGCTTCAGGCTTTGCGGAAGCTTAAGCCCCAGGTCTTCGATTTCCTTTCCATTCAAAAAGACTTCCCTCGGAGTCCC
>CAVHKC010000136.1:0-4644 GCA_963636455.1 Ruthenibacterium lactatiformans | reverse complement strand
ATGCAGTATGCCTTTGTTTCGGCTGAAGAAGCCGCAAAGCAAAGCGGCATTGAGCTTGAAAGCAACCGTGTGGCTGTTGTGATGGCTTCGGCACTTTCGGGAATCAATATAATAAGCACAAGCGAAAAAGATTTTATAGAAAAAGGAAGGTCGGCATCACCCAAATTCTTAACAAAGGCGATGGGCAACATGGCAGCTTCCAAATTTGCGATAGAAAAAGGCATAAAAGGCCCTTCACTTACGGTAACGACAGCCTGTTCTTCGGGCGGGGATGCGGTTTATTTGGCTTCCATGCTCATAAATTCGAATGCATGTGATGCGGCTGTTGTTATGGGAGGCGAAGCTTCAATTTGCCCCACAATGGTGCAAAGCCTTTATAAAACAGGCGCACTTTCACCGGACGGAGCGAGCAGGCCGTTTGACAAAAACAGGAACGGATTTGTTCCCGGTGAAGGCGGTGCGGCAATCATCTTAGAAACAAAAGAATACGCACAAAAGAGGGGTGCAAAGCCGCTTGCAAGACTCTTAGGCTGTGCAAACAACAACGACGCATTCAATGCGGTTCAGCCCGAGCCCAACGGAGAAGGCGCTGGAGAGTGCATAAAGCTTGCGCTTCAGTCTGCCGGAATCGAAGCAAAGGATGTGGATTATATCAATGCTCACGGAACGGCAACGCCCATGGGCGATATGGCAGAAGCAAATGCAATTCACCATGCATTTGGCAGCTTGAATCCCTTTGTAAGCTCCACAAAGGGAGCAACGGGCCACATGATGGGCGCAGGCGGAATTGCGGAACTCATTGCATGCATAAAGGCAGTTGAAACAGGAATTGTGCCTGCAAACACAGGCTGTGCGGATGTTGATTCTTCTTTGGGCTTGAATGTTGTAACCGGTCCAAACTTTAAGGCAGATATAAATATCGCACTTTCAAACGCAATGGGCTTTGGCGGCCAAAATTCGTGCGTTATTATAGGAAGACCTGAATAAAAGACATTTGCAGCTTTGCATAATTCATTGACACGACACATGGGTTAAACCACACGGGAACAAACGCCTGACAAAGGAGAAATATATGCAGTATACATATGATGCCGCAGCAGCTAAGAAGGTTTTTGAAGAAAATTTCACATGGATAAACGGTTTCATGAGAAACGTTAGAAGATATCCGCAAAGAAAAGCCATGATTGATCCGATTTCGGAAAAAGAGTGGACTTATGAATCATTCAACAAGGAAATAAACAAGCTGTCAAATGCGCTTGCCAAGGCAGGCGTTTGCCAAAATGACATTGTTATATATCAGCTGTACAATTCGCCGCAGTTTGCATTTTGCTATGTTGCGCCGCAAAAGCTTTGTGCGGTAAACAGCCCTATCAATTTCAACCTTTCGGCAGGAGAGACCGCAAATCTGATAGACAGAGACAAACCCAAGGTTTATATCTATGACGCAGATGTCAAGGAAATGGCATGGGAAGCCGTGAAGCTTTGCAAATCAAAGCCCGAGACCATTGTCTGCGTAAATTATCACGCAGAAGATATAACACTTCCCGAAGGTCATATCTTTTATGATGACTTTGTTAAAGACGAGCTCGATACAGAGCCTGAAGTAAGTGTGCAGTTTAACATGTACAGCGAAGTTACGAGGCTTTGCACTTCGGGAACCACTGGAACGCCCAAGGGTGTTCCTTTAAACAACGCAAACGAGGTTATGTCGGCTCATGATGCAATCATGCATTTTCCTATGAATCCGACAGATGTCACAATGAACATGACGCCGTGGTTTCACAGAGGAGGGCTTCATTCGGGAGGCCCCACGCCCACATTTTATGCGGGTGCGGCTTTGGTTGTGATGAGGATGTTTTCTGCAAAGGCATGCTTTGATTATGTTGAAAAATACGGCATTACATTTTTGATAGGAGTGCCTTCGGCACTGACAAATCTTGCTTCCCGTCAGGAAAAGCACCCATGCGACCTTTCGAATCTTAAAGGAATCGTGACAATGGGAAGCCCGCTTGACAGGCAGGAATGCATAAGATTTCAAAACCTGCTTACGACAAGGATTTTCAACGGATACGGAACGACAGAAACTTTCTGGAACTGCTTTCTGCGTCCTTATGATCTTCCCGATATGTCGGGCTCGTGCGGAATGTCATGCACGGATGATGAAGTAAGAATCGTAAAAAGCTATCCGGACAGGAAGGCAGAGCCGGATGAGGTTGTTTTGGCAGACGGAAAGACAGAAGGCGAGATAATCATCAACGCCTGGGCAAAGTCGGCTCAAAGCTATGCGTCCAATCCGGAAGAAACAAGCAAAAAATATTACAAGGGCTGGTTTTACACAAACGACATCGGCACATGGGACGAAAATCATTATGTCACAGTTGCCGGCAGAAAAGACGACATGATTATATGCATGGGCGAAAATATATATCCGGTTCAGCTTGAAGAGGTCATAAATCAGCATCCGCTTGTCAAAGACTGCATGGTTACGTCTGTCTTCGACAAATCAAGAGGGCAGGCGGTCGTGGCATATATCATTCCTGAAGATGAAAGCTTAAGCGTTAAGGATATGAATTCGTTCTGTGTAAACAACAATCATATTTCGAAATATAAAGTTCCCAGATATTACAGATTCGTGGACAAGCTTCCTTATAATTCCACAGGAAAGAAACAGCATGCTGTTTTAAGAAAACAGGCAGAAGAGGATGCAAAAAACGGTTTGCTTTTAAGACCGTAAAAGTCACGCAGATTTCTTATAAAAACAATTTGGGGGCAAAAGCCTCCAAATTGTGAAAAAAGCCCAAAATTTTTCTTGACAAACTAATTGAAATGCTATATAACCTACTAAACACATAGGTAATATATGAAAAGCACGGAAGCACCAAAAAAGTCTGAATAATCCTGTGCCGTTCATAAAAATAAGCAGAAAAGAGGTACAAAAATGAGCAACTACAAATTTGAAACATTACAGCTTCACGTGGGACAGGAACAGCCCGATCCCGCAACAGATTCCAGGGCGGTTCCGATTTATCAGACAACTTCGTATGTATTCAAGAATTCTGCTCATGCTGCGGCACGATTCGGACTTTCGGATCCGGGCAATATCTACGGAAGGCTCACCAACTCAACTCAGGATGTGCTCGAAAAAAGGGTTGCGGCTTTGGAAGGAGGAGTTGCGGGTCTTGCACTTGCCTCAGGTGCTGCGGCAATCACATATACAATCGAAGCACTTGCCCAGGCAGGCGACCATATAGTTGCGCAAAAAACAATCTACGGAGGAAGCTACAATCTTCTTGCGCACACACTTCCTCAATATGGAATCCAAACAACATTTGTGGATATCCACAATCTTTCGGAGGTGGAAGCTGCAATCAAGGAAAATACGAAGGCAGTTTACCTTGAAACACTGGGAAATCCCAACAGCGACATCCCTGATATAGATGCGATTTCCGCACTGGCTCACAAGCACGGCCTTCCCGTGGTAATCGATAACACCTTCGGAACACCCTATCTGATTCGGCCGATTGAGCACGGTGCGGATATCGTTGTTCATTCCGCAACAAAGTTTTTGGGCGGACACGGAACAACGCTTGGAGGAATCATTGTGGATTCGGGAAATTTCGACTGGAAAGCATCGGGCAAATACGCACCGATTTCAAAGCCCAATCCGAGCTATCACGGAATATCTTTTGTGGATGCTGCAGGAAAGGCGGCTTTTGCGACATATGTCCGTGCGATATTGCTTAGGGATACGGGTGCTGCGATTTCGCCTTTCAATGCATTTTTGCTTCTTCAGGGCGTGGAAACGCTTTCTTTGAGGCTTGATCGTCATGCCGAAAACACAAAGAAGGTTGTGGAATTCCTTTCAAACCATCCGCAGGTAGAAAAGGTGAATCACCCGTCTTTGCCTGATCATCCGCAGCATGCTCTTTATGAAAGATATTTTCCGAACGGAGGAGCTTCGATTTTCACTTTTGAGATAAAAGGCGGACAGGAAGAAGCTCACAAATTCATTGACAATCTTGAGATTTTTTCGCTGCTTGCAAATGTTGCGGACGTAAAATCGCTTGTAATACACCCGGCTACGACAACTCATTCTCAGCTTACGCAAGAAGAACTGCTTGATCAGGGTATAAAGCCAAACACAATCAGACTTTCGATTGGAACAGAGCATATAGACGATATAATAGCAGACTTGGAAAAAGGCTTTGCGGCAGCTAAGTAAAAAGCTTTCACATCTTATAAAACAGTGTCGAAAGGGCAGACCTTGCGGCACTGTTTTTATTCATTCAGCTTCAAAGCAGATTCAAGCTCATAATCCTTAAGACTGAACTTTTTCAAAACATTTCCGGGATCTAAAATATAAAAATCATCTCCGACATAAAAGCCACGGACATTTTCCATGGTAGGAATTTCGCAATAAACTCCGTCTTTGGAATCAGAAGAATCGGATGATTGTTCTTCTGAAGTCTTTGCAGAAGAAGCATTGTCATTTTCACCTGTGATTTCATCATAATCATAAGAATAAATATTTTCGCAAAGAAGCTGGTTAAAGCCCGTTTCATCGTCATAAGTCAGAAGATAATAATCCACATATTCCAAATCGTCCTTCGAATATTCAACCGCAAAACCGATAAGATTTTTTTC
>CAVHKC010000135.1:0-4673 GCA_963636455.1 Ruthenibacterium lactatiformans | reverse complement strand
AGCATCTGCCTTACAAGCAGAGGGTCACAGGTTCGAGCCCTGTAGGTCCCATTTATTTAACTTAATATGGCGAGATAGCTCAGTTGGCTAGAGCACGCGGTTCATACCCGCGGTGTCGAGGGTTCAAATCCCCCTCTCGCCACTCGTAAGAAACAGAGTCTCATACAGAGGCTCTTTTTTCAAGCTATTTTGAAATTGGCTTGTCTTGACAATCCTTTTTTATTTGATAGACTTAAGAAGCTGACAAACCGTATTGAAAGGATGAAAAATTGAAAATATATAACACGCTTACCGCAAAAAAAGAAGAATTTGTTCCGCTTGAAGAAGGCAAAGTGAAAATGTATGTCTGCGGTCCTACGGTTTACAACCTGATTCATATAGGAAACGCCCGCCCGATGATTGTTTTTGATACTTTCAGAAGATATCTTGAGTATAAAGGATATGAAGTGAATTATGTTTCAAACTTCACGGATGTTGATGATAAGATCATCAAGGCAGCCAATGACGAGGGGGTAGATGCGTCTGAAATTTCTTCGCGTTATATCGCCGAATGCAAAAAAGATATGGCAGGCATGAATGTGAAAGAAGCAACTGTCGCACCGCAGGCCACACAGGAAATAGACGGCATGATAAAGCTGATTCAAACGCTTATCGATAAGGGATTTGCATACGAAAAAAACGGAACAGTCTATTATAGAACCAGGGAGTTTGCCGATTACGGAAAGCTTTCAAAGAAGAAAATAGACGACCTTGAAGCGGGTCACAGAAAAGAATCGCACCAGCTTAAGGTTTCGGGTGAAGATGAAAAGGAAGATCCGTTGGATTTTGTGCTTTGGAAGCCAAAAAAAGAAGGCGAGCCCAGCTGGAAAAGTCCGTGGTCTGACGGAAGGCCTGGCTGGCATATAGAATGCTCCGAAATGGCAAAGAAGTACTTGGGAGACGAGATTGATATACATGCAGGCGGCGAGGACCTTATTTTCCCTCATCATGAAAACGAAATTGCTCAGTCGGAAGCTGCAAACGGAAAACAGTTTGCAAGATATTGGATGCATAATGCCTTTTTGAACATAAACGGAAGCAAAATGAGCAAATCTGCAGGAAATTTCTTTACTGTAAGGGATATAAGCCAAAAGTACGACCTTCAGGTTTTGAGGTTCTTCATGCTGAGCGCGCATTACAGAAGTCCGTTGAATTTCAGCGATAATTTGATGGAATCAGCAAAAGCGGGGCTTAACCGTATTGTAAATACCTGCAGCAACCTCAATTATATTGAGGCACATGCAGAGGGGCGCTCTTTTGATTTTGACGAAGGCGAAGACAGGCAGTTCGGAAGCGAATATATCAAGAGATTTGAAGAGGCAATGGATGATGACTGCAATACAGCGGATGCAATTTCGATAGTTTTCGAATTTGTAAAGGCAATAAATACAACAATAAACGAAAAATCATCCACCGCACTTGCCACGGCTGCGGAGGCAAATCTCAAAAAAATGTGCGATGTTTTGGGGCTTATACTTGAAAAGCCCGAGGAATCGCTTGAGGCGGAAGTAGAAAGAATGATAGAAGAAAGACAGGCGGCAAGAAAAGAAAAGGATTTTGCAAGGGCCGATAAGATAAGAGATAAGCTTCTTGAAAGAGGAATTGTTCTGGAAGATACCAGGGAAGGCGTAAAGTGGCACAGAGTATAAAAATCGATTCATCGCAGGTTTCACCGCTGAGTCTTGCTTTTTTGGGAGACAGCGTCTATGAAACGGCAATCAGAGCCAAAGTGCTTGAGGAGTGCAAAGGAAGCCTTAAAGAGCTTAATAATCAGGCAGGCCGCTATACATGCGCAAAAGCACAAAGCGCAATCATAATGACACTTGAAAAAGAACTTACGGAAGCGGAAATTTCCGTATACAAGAGGGGCAGGAACGCAAAATCTGTTTCTGCCCCCAAAAGTTGTTCGATCAGCGAGTACAGGCATGCAACAGGATTTGAGGCTTTAATCGGAAGTCTTTACCTTGACGAAAATTACAAAAGAATCGACGAGCTTGCAGACAAGGCAATAAGCATCATCAAAGAAAAAAACAATGAATAAGACAGAAAATACAAATGAACTGATTGTGGAAGGAAGAAATCCTGTTTCGGAAGCCTTGAAATCAAATGAAAATACAGACAGGCTTTTTATTCAGGAAAACTTAAAAGATGCGGCAATAACGGAGATTTTTTCAAAAGCGTCACAGCTTGGAATCACCGTAAATAAGGTTCCCAAAGAAAAGCTCGACAAAATGAGCAAAACAGGCAGACATCAGGGCGTTATTTTAAGGCTTTCGTCTGTTGAGTATGCCGATGTTTCGGATATACTCGAACTTGCCGAAAAAAGAAACGAAAAGCCTTTTGTTTTTTTATTGGACGGGATTGAAGATCCGCATAATTTGGGCGCGATAATAAGAACAGCAAATCTTTGCGGTGCACACGGAGTTATCATTCCCAAGCACAGAGCCGCAAGCCTTACGGCAACGGTTGCAAGAGCATCGGCGGGTGCCATTTATCACACGCTTGTGGCAAAGGTCGCAAATATCGCAAAAACAATAGATGAACTCAAAGAAAAAGGACTTTGGTTTGTCTGCGCCGATATGGACGGGGAGGTTATGTATAATCTCAATATGACAGGTGCAATAGGCCTTGTGATTGGAAACGAGGGCAGCGGCGTTGGCAGGCTTGTGAAGGAAAAGTGCGATTTTGTTGCAAAAATTCCGATGAAGGGAGATATCGATTCGCTGAATGCATCCGTGGCAGCGGGTGTTTTGGCTTATGAAATTGTAAGGCAGAATACAAGATGAATAAAGAATCTTTTTTGCAGGCACTGAAGGAATACTGGACTATATACTGGACAATGTTTGTTATAGGAATCTGCACATTCGGCGGCGGATATGCAATGACTGCAATCATCCAGAGGGAACTCAGTGAAAAGAAAAAATGGATAGACGAGGACGAGCTGCTTGATTATATTGCAATAAGCCAGATTACGCCTGGCGTCATTGCGGTCAATATATCGACATTTGTCGGGCGCAAGAGAAAAGGCGTCCTGGGCGCGATAGCGGCTACAGTCGGCGTTGTAAGCCCGTCAATCATAATCATTATGATAATTGCGGCGGTGCTTACAAATTTTGCAGACAACGAATATGTAAAGCATGCATTTGCCGGGATAAGAGTCTGCGTTATTGCTTTGATTGTAAACGCAGTGGTCGGCTTTGTAAAAAAAACGGTTGTGGACTGGCTTACGCTGCTTGTTTTCCTGGGTGTTTTTGCGGTTGCTGCTTTCACGAATTTCGGCACGGTTTATATTGTTTTGTGTGTTATAGGGCTTGGAATAATCATTACCATAATACAAAGTGCTCATCCGATTCCCGGTGTGAAAATGCAAGGCTTGGCTGATAAAAAACCAAAGCTTCAAGACAGTAAAGAAGACTGCCATCATACAGAAGAAGCCGCCTTAAATCAGGAAAATAAAGCTGACACAATTGCGGTTTCAGAAGAAAAAGAGCAGAATAAAGAATTAAACAGCAAAGAAAAGGAGGCAGAAAAATGACACTTTTGCTTATGTGCCTCCAGTTTATGAAGACAGGCCTTTTTGCGATAGGCGGAGGCCTTGCGACAATCCCTTTCCTTTACGAAATAAGCGACAGGTTCGGATGGTTTACTCATCAGGACATTTTAAATTACATAGCAATTGCTGAGGCGACACCAGGCGCTGTCGGCATAAACATGTCGACATTTGCAGGATTTACGACAAACGGCTGGTACGGCGGAATACTTGCAACTTTCAGCCTGATTCTTCCTTCAATAGTCGTAATTTTGATAGTTGCAAAGATATTGGACAAGTTCAAGGAAAACCGTTTTGTTACGGGCTGCTTTCATATACTTCGTCCCGCATCCACCGCATTGATTGCGGCAGCCGGCTTCAATGTGCTTATTATTGTTTTCTTCGGGGCCGAAAAAATAACATTTGATATGTTCGGAACTTTTGCGGAATTTTTTGCGGGCATAAATTGGATTGCCATTGCAATGTGTGCGGTTGTGTTTGTTTTGATGAAAGTTTTCAAGAAAGTTCACCCGATTGTTTTCATATTCGGGTCGGCTTTGATGGGAATTGTTCTGAAAATGTAGGCAAAGCTCAATATTATGTGAAAAAGACGGGAACCTTTTGAACTTAAATATATTCAAACAGCAAATAAGTGCGAAGATGAAAGTCTTTAGTGGCAAACACTATTGTTCCAATGAGGTGTTACCCATTACTTGCACATGAAAAAAATTGTTGTTGATTGCTGAAAAAGTGATTTTGCTTATTAAGCTGTCAGTATACTTAGGGAAGCGCTGATGATTTCTACCCAACGATCCCAGGGTATGATTTCATCCATGGAATCAAGAAATTCTTCCCGCTTGGTTTTCCTCTTGCGGTTGGAATATTCGATATTACTAAAAGTTTGTTGCTTCATAGACTATGCCCGCCTTTTTTTGATATCACAATTATACTATATTTATGGGGTATAGTCAGGAGAAACGTCGATTAAATCAGCGTTTCCTTAGTTTCTTTGATAATTGTTTGCATAGATGCTTTTGCGATAAATTCGTAATCCGTTCTGAACCCAAATGCTTTATGTAATGAATCAGTTAGCACTGTTCTTGTG
>CAVHKC010000134.1:0-4704 GCA_963636455.1 Ruthenibacterium lactatiformans | reverse complement strand
GTATATACGATATCGGACCCCAGAGAGATTCTCCTCAAATCCTTCGTGGAAAAGCTTTCTGCGGAAAAAGGAACGCAGGAAGAGTTTAGGCTTTTTGAGATTGTCGAACGAAAAGCCCCGGAAGTGATTGCAAAATCAAAGACAATGGAAAGAAAAAACATCTGCCCGAATGTGGATTTTTACAGCGGATTTGTTTATAAGATGCTTGGAATTCCCGAACAGCTTTTCACGCCGCTTTTTGCTTCTGCCAGAATTTCGGGCTGGAGTGCACACAGGCTTGAAGAACTTGCAAGCGGAGGAAAGATAATCCGCCCGGGCTACAAGAATATATGTGACCACAAAGAATATGTTCCTATGAGAAAAAGGGAAGTTTAATGGACATCTTTGAATATGCTCGTCAAAACAGGATTAAAGAAGAAGCGCCCCTTGCAAGCCGCATTCGTCCCAGGACTTTGGAGGAATTTGTGGGACAGAAGCATATTCTGTCAAAAGACAGCCAGCTTTACAGAGCAATAAAGGCAGACAGGCTTTCGTCCGTGATTTTCTGCGGACCTTCGGGAACGGGAAAGACAACGCTTGCGATGGTGATTGCAAACACAACCAAAGCTGATTTCAAACAGATAAATGCCACGGTCGCAGGTAAAAAAGAAATGGAGGATATAACGGAGGCTGCAAAGGTAACATTTGCGGCATATGGTAAGAAAACCATTCTTTTTGTTGATGAGATACACAGATTTAACAAAGCACAGCAAGATTACCTGCTTCCTTTTGTGGAAGACGGCACGATAGTCCTCATAGGTGCAACAACGGAAAACCCGTATTTTGAAGTGAACAAGGCACTGATTTCGCGTTCGCTGATATTTGAGCTTAAACCGCTTGAAAAAGATGATATAAAAATCCTTGCCAAAAGGGCACTTGAAGACAAAGAAAAAGGAGTGGGCGCATATAATCCCGAAGCGGATGAAAAAGCACTTGATTTCATTTGCGATATCGCAGGCGGGGATGCAAGGGTCGCACTTAATGCAATCGAGCTTGCGGTGCTTACGACAAATCGTGCAGAAGACGGAAAAGTGCATATCACAGCCGATGTTCTTTCGCAGTGCGTTCAGAAGAAGAATCTGCGCTACGACAGGAACGGTGACAACCATTATGACACGATTTCGGCTTTCATAAAAAGCATGAGGGGGTCAGACCCCGATGCGGCTGTTTATTATCTTGCAAGGATGCTTGAGGCAGGCGAAAGTGTGACATTCATTGCAAGGCGCATTGTGATATGTGCCTCAGAAGATGTCGGAAATGCAGACCCAATGGCGCTTACGCTTGCACAGGCGGCGGCACAGGCAGTGCATTTTGTCGGAATGCCGGAGGCAAGAATTCCGCTTGCACAGGCGGCAATTTATGTGGCATGCGCTCCCAAGAGCAATGCGGCATATTTGGCAATAGACCGTGCACTTGAAGCAGTAAGAAAGGTCAGCATATCGACAGTGCCGACTCACCTTATGAACAAACATTACATGGGCGAAGAAAAAAAGAAACAGCCCGAATATAAATATGCTCATGATTATGAAGAGCACTATGTGAAACAGCAATATCTCCCCGATGAACTCGAAGGAACAAGGTTTTATGAACCCGGGGAATTAGGATACGAAAAAGAGATGAAGGAACGCCTTGAGCGTTTGAGAACAAGACAGTAATGAACAATTTGCTTTATAATGCGCTGATGCTCGGACGAAGCAAGAATATTGCTAATGAAGAGTACAGCGTTGCGGAAGGGAAGAAGCTGCCTGCGGCATTTCAAGCCTCCAAAAAAAAAGTAAATATCGAAGAAACGGACTCGGAGACAAAAAGAGGGTATCTTGAAATAGAAGCCTCTGATGAAGAAGACCTTTTGATTTTTGAAAAGAAAGTGATAACATCCGAGGATTTCAGAAACGGCAAATTCAAATTTTATTTCCGTCTGAACACAAGAAGAATTCACAACGGAAACAATTTCACGTGCCTGTTTTTCAGAACGGCCGCACAGGAAATCAAAATTCCCGTTACGATAAAAAACAAGATAAAAGTCACGATAGAAGGCGAAGTAAACCCAAGAAAAATTCTGATAAAGCTTACGGATGATTATCTGAAGCTCAGAATGGAAAGGCTCGGAACATCCGAATGGGTGAAGAAGGGCTTAAGAAGGCTTGCAAATGTTTCGGGCGATGATGAACAATCGCTTGGGCTTATGCTTTTCAAGGCTCAGCTTTACATAACAAGAGGGGCATTTGAGGAAGCCAAAAATCTGATGGATTATGTCGGACTTCAGCTTCCGAGGCTCAAATATCCAAGCTACGAACTCGGATGCTACCGCCTTTATGTGAAAAGCCTGTTTGATATGGACGACGAACAGGCGGCAGAAGCCCTGCGCAAGGTTCAGCTTGTTTATATGCAGCATCCGACATGGCAGATCCAGTGGCTTTTGTTTTATATGGATTACGGATATGCACACGACAGCGCACAGAAGCTTGAAGCAATAAGCGACTTGTATTACGGGAAAATGAATCCTGCATCAAGGTGCACAAGCCCGATTATGTATTACGAGGCTCTTGAAATTTTCAGAGCAAGGCCCGAACTTCTGACAAGAACAGGTTCGTTTGAACTTCAGGTCTTAAACTTCGGACTGAAGCAGGATTTTTTGACTCCGGGTCTATGCGCAAGGTTTATAAGCCTTGTGCAGAATATGGAAGCCGAAAAAATAAGGCAGATTAACACCGGAATTATAATAAGGATCCTGAAAGCATTGTATGAAAAAACCGAATATGCAGAGACCCTCAGGGCACTGGTAAGAGTCCTTGTGGCTGTCGGAAGCAAAAAGAAAGAAGACAATATTTATTATGAAAAAGCGCTCAATGACACATTAGCAGTTTCCGGCGTGATTGATTATTATATTTATTCGATTGATTTTGAAAGAACCGCACCGATTGCGGAAAAGGTTCTGGACTATTTTGCGGAAAATCAAAAAACCTTTTTTGCATTCAGGTCATTTTTCTTTGCAAATATTATTTTAAACAAAAACGAAAAACCTTTAAGCTATAAAAAATATATAGACACAATCGCAGAATATGCGGCAGATCAGGCAGAACTTGGAATCGTTGATTCCTTCACGGGGATAATTTGTCAGGACCTTATCGAAAATGACAAGGCAAATCAAAAGCTCAAAAACAATCTGCTTCATATTGTCTGCACAAAGGAAGTGCTTTGCAAAAATCCGCGCATTGAAAGTGTTCTTGTTTTTCACAACGAATTCGGCACATATCAGGAAGAAGTTTTTGAAAACGGACATGCTTTTGTGAGGGTTTACTCAAGAAGTGCAGTGGTTCTCTTCAGGGACAGAGCGGGAAATGTTTATTATAATATAGAGCACAAAATAAAGGATGTGCTTGATAAGGCACAGTTTATCGGCGATGCCATAAAAGATGCCGCAATCAACAAGTATATGCTGCTTGAAGATACAATGCCGATTTTGCGGGAATACAAAGATCCTGTTGCAATTTTGCGCTTCATTTCAACGCAGTTTGAATCGGGTGTTTTCAGAAAAGAATACGAGCGCAAGCTTTTGCGGGATGTTATGACGCAGTTTGCAAAAAACAGCGAACATGCGGTTTATGACGAACTTCTGGAATTCAAAAAGTTCAATCTTGATGACGAAACCAGAGGAAAGCTTGTCGAAATTATGATAGAAAGAACGCTTTATCAGCAGGCATATGACGAAATTGCAAAAATCGGATATAAGTATGTCGGAAGCGAATATATAGCAAAGCTTGCCCATGTTCTGACCGAACTTTCAAACTACACGGAGGCAGATCCTCTGCTTTTGAAGCTTTGCGAGGAAGCCTTCAAAAAAACGCCGTTCGACCCGGTTATATTTGATTATCTTGAAGAATTTTACGATGATGATATAGAAGTGCTTATTTCCATGTATCGTGCGGCGGCGGCATATCAGTTCAACAAGGATTATATTGCCGAGCGCATAATAAAAAGGGCAGTTCAGACAAACACAAATCCTGACGGGACTTCCTATGTATTTGAAAAATATTTTCAAAACGGCAAAGACGAGAACCTGAAGAAAAAATATCTGACGCTTCGTGCGCTGAATTTTCTTTATACAAACGATTCGGCTGACACCGGATTTTTCAAATATATAGAAAACGGTCTTATCTTGAGAAAACGGTTTGACGACAGGGTTTATATCGCTTATCTTTTTTATATTATGGAGCTTGAAAGCCTTGATTCGGTGCAGATTAAACTTGCCGAGACGATACTAAAAGATCTTGTCTGCAGAGGGATCATGCTTTATGAATTCAAGGGGCTGGGGAAATATATGGAACTTCCGCCCGTGCTTTCGAATACTGTTATTATTTCAAAAACAACAAGCGAGCACGAGCCTGTTCCCGAAATTTCTTTCCGCATAATGCCCTCAGGCAGCGAGGACGTAGCAACAGAGAAAATGAAAGAGGTTTTCAAAGGTTGCTATACAAAATATTTCACACTGTTTTATGATGACGTTTTGACATACAAGATTGACGATGAGCCCAAAAAGACAATACACTACAAAGAGCTTCATTCCGCAAAGGACGAAACCCGCTATTCGATGCTTGATTCGCTCATCGGCATTTCAAGAGAAGGAAGTTTTGCACAGCTTAACGAAGCCGCAAAAGAATATTA
>CAVHKC010000133.1:0-4736 GCA_963636455.1 Ruthenibacterium lactatiformans | reverse complement strand
AATTTATGCATTTCCTCCGGGGTCTGTCCGTCCGGCTCCGGCGGCCTTTCTTCGCCCTGCACGGCTTCCCCGGTCAAAGACTTGTCGGCTTCCGAAGTGCTTTCTTCATTATTTTGAACTTCTTGATTTTCTTCTGTCAGAAATGAATCATCCGCTGCCGATTTCCCTTGCGGCGTAATTTCCCCATCCAGCCGATATTCTCTGGAATATTGTTCCAAAAGACGCTGATTGTCGTTGTCCACCTGCGCATAGCTTGTGATGAGTATTACGGCAAGCGTCACAAAAAGCAGCAAGATGATTGAAGCCATGACGGCAGCAATAATTTTGATTCTGGATTTTTTAAACATCGGCACACCTCAGTTCATATCCCACGCCTCTTACTGCCTTGATTTCTGTTTTTGCCCCCACAAATGCAAGCTTTTTTCTGGCAAAAGACATGTAAACCTCCACATTATTGTATTCCGCATCGCTTTCATATCCCCAGATTTTCACGGCAAGCTGTTCTCTTGTCAAAATCTGATTTTGGTTTGCAATGAGATATTCCATTATGCGCCATTCTTTTTCGCTCAGTCTAACGCTTTGCCCAGTGGTGCTGCATGAAAGTTCATATGTTTTGCTGTCAAGCGAGATATCGGCAAACTTCAAAGTTCCGTCAGGCGTGTCGATATTCCTGCGCAAAAGCGCACGAAGCCTTGCCAGAAGCTCCTTTGTCATGAAGGGTTTCGTCAGATAGTCATCTGCTCCGCTGTCAAGCCCTTCCACCTTGTCGTCAAGCTCTGCCTTTGCCGTAAGCATAAGAATCGGCGTGTGAATTCCTTCTTTCCTGAGCTTGTGCGCAACCTCGAAGCCGTTCATTTTCGGAAGCATAACATCCAAAATCATGACATCATATATGTCGCTTTCGGCCGCTTCATAACCGGAAAGTCCGTCATAAAAGCAGTCCACATCATATTTTTCCTGTCGCAGAATTTCACAGAGTGCCTGCGCCATCCTTTTCTCATCTTCAACAAGTAAAAGCTTCATCTTAAGCCTCCGTATTTTCTTTTGCTTGTGTATTTATTTAATACACAACAAAATCGACCTTTTTCGTCAAATTTTTTTGATACACAGATGAATTGCAATCCTTGTGTATACAAAATGCCAAGAATTACTCCTTGTGTGGAATTTATATCCTCGCATGGTTCTTTCCATGTTTGAATTATGAACGAAAAATATTGAATGAAAATTGAATATTCCCGATAATGTTCTGCATTATGACAGTTTTGCTTATATTTATCGCTTATGTGGTTCAATGCCGAACAGAAGGTTGATTTTTATATTTCATATTTTTCAGATTTGGTGCCTTACGGTTTCATACTCATCGCCGTTTCTGTAATACGGACACTCGCCCACAGGGCTTGCCGCAAGCCTTGCGGCATCGTCTTCGTCCATATCAATGTCGCAATAATAATCTTCAAATTCCTCGTCATATACATAGAAAGCACATGTTTCGCAAACCGTCATTTTTTCTCCTCGTTCTGTCTTTCTGTTTATATAGCCTGATCGCTGTTCATGTATTTTTCTTCTTTAACCACTTTCGATTTCTCAAACCTATGTGTGCTGATTTGTTTCAATCTCCAAGTTTATGCAGCTTGAATAGCCACATTTTCGTTGTGTGTTGATTTGTTCAAATCTCCAGGTTTGTGGGGCTTGAATTGCAGCGTTTCCTTTGTGTGCAGATTTATTTCAATCCCCAAGTTTATGCGCCTTGAATTGCAGCATTTCTTTGTATGCGGGCTTATTTCAATCCCCAAGTTTATGCGCCTTGAATTGCAGCGTTTCTTTGTCCGAAATTTCACTCCACGCCTGAGTAATAATGCCCTCTTGTAAATTTTTCGGGCATTTCGCATGTTCTTCCCTGCAGTATCTGATTGATCGAATCAAGAATTTCTTCTGTTTCTTTGCTGCTTTCGGTTGTAAAGTCCAAAAGCAGCCGAGAATTTTTCCCAAATTCAGAAAGCTTGTCTGCCATATATGTCGGAATTCCGTTGTAGATGACGTCAAAGCAATTTTCGCATTCTGTGCTCACATCAAACTTTTCGCCCTTTTCATCATGCAAACTCAGATTTTTCTCTTTGCAGTTTGAATAAGCATCGCCGAAGCACTGTGCGGTTATCATAAGTTTTTGATGCCCATATATCTTATAAATAAAATTCACATCGGCATTTTTTTCAAGCCTTGCAAGTTCTTTTAATGTAAGCTCCGCCGGCGCAATAAAGTCGATATCTTCAAAAACAGACCTGTAGAATCCGATTGCCGCAGCGTTATAAGCATACAAGAACTCGTCTACGATTATCTTTTTTTTGCAGCCGCATTTTCTAAGAAGCCCTATTTCATCTATGTTCTTTATGCAAACACCGTCAAAGTTTTCCGTGTTCTCATCCAAAATTTCTATTATATTCTCAATTTGCGATTCTCTTGCAATGTCTGGCAGGCTGAAGTAAAATTTCCTCCTATCTGCACTTTGCAGCCTAAGACCATTTGAATCCAAATAATATTTAACCATTCCCGCCTCAAGAATAATATTATCCGCAAAATCCGCCTCCAATGCGGCTTCAAGCTGCTCTTCGGTTTTTACTCTTATCCAAAATTCTTCCATCTTTCGCTCCGTCCTGCTCAAAACAATCACAAGTTAGTGATACATTTTCGCCTGCCGCACCATCATCGGTTGTCTTTTATACCTGCCAATAATTTCTTCCTTAAATGCCAAAACCGCCGCCCTTCGCTGTTCATTGAATGCACTCATATTCACAAATGCGTTTTCTGATACCAGACATTCGGTTTCAAGCTTCACTCCGCTTCCGCTGGTTTTGTTCATCTTTTCCGTCAGCTCTTCCTTTGTTGTCGGCCTGTTTTGCGCTTCTTCAACAATCTTGCCCTCAAGCTCTGCTTTGGCTTCTTCGTTTTCGATTGTTATTTTTAACGGCTTTCCGATAATCGCCTCAACGAATGCCCTTGCTTCAAGCTTTCGTTCGGGTTTTAATATTTTTTCTTCTATATCGTTAATCAAGAAATTGTTTCTGATTCTGTATACAGCCATCCCCTGCCTGATTTTTTTCAGTTCTTTTCCCTTGACAATGGCTATCTTCCCTGCTTTTCCGCTTGTTCCCACGGTAAGCTCTGCCGCTTTGTTTTCTTTGGAATATATACTTGGGCTTTCCGCCGATTTTTCTTTGCTTTTGCTTTTCGAATCCCTGGAAGATATGCTTTGGGCTTTGTCTGACTGTTGTTTGGAGCCTCCCAAACCGCTGTCGTTTCGGATTTCAATAACATCCTGACTGTTCATATCCTTGCTCAGCCTGATGAAAACATCCGATTTGCTTATCTTTTCAACCGTTCCGATTTTCACTCCCATGTGACTTGGCTTGCAGCCCGAAAACATGGTTTTTCCTCTGTTTTGAAAATAATAACCGCTTCCGAAGCCGCCTCTGTTGTATATATCTTTCAGTTCATTTGTATACATAAGAGCTGTTTCTTCATATTCAAGCTTTGCTTTTTCGGGCAGGTCTTCCCAATTCTTTGCTTTATTTTCGATTTTTATTTTTTCATATAACTGCACAGCATTCTTGTACGCCTTGGTGCATGCCGCAACATAATATCCATTCTTCATTCGCCCTTCGATTTTGAAAGAATCAATGCCCGCATCGATAAGCCTTGGCAAAACCTCCAAGGTGCACATATCCTTGAGGCTCATGAGATAACCAGCCTTTTCACGAGCAGAAATTTCATAGATTTTCCTGCACGGCTGCGCACACCGCCCCCTGTTTCCGCTTCTTCCGCCCAGGAAGCTGCTCATAAGGCACTTCCCGGAAAACGCAAAGCACATTGCGCCATGCACAAAAGTTTCGATTTCGATATCTGTTTTTTTCTTTATGTCTTTTATTTCCTCAAGTGAAAGCTCTCTTGCAGAAACTATTCTTGAAAAGCCGAAATTTTTCAAGAAATCCGCACCGCAATGCGATGAAATGCTCATCTGCGTGCTTGCATGCAAGCTAAGATCCGGAAATTCTTTTTTCAAAATATCCGCCGCACCCAAATCCTGAACGATAACGGCGTCCAAACCCTCTTTGTAAAAGGGCTTCACGAAATCAGAAAGCACGGAAATTTCGCTTTCTTTGAACAGCGTATTTACAGTCAAATAAACCCTTATTCCGAAAAGGTGGCAGTAATCGATCGCCCGAATCAGCTCCTCATCGGAAAAATTTCCCGCATAAGCCCTTGCCCCAAACATGCTTCCCGCAAGATAAACCGCATCTGCGCCTGCTTTCACTGCCGCTTCAAGTGCTTTGTAATTCCCTGCCGGTGCCAAAATTTCGGGCGCGGAAAATCTCGAAACTGGCTGTCTGCCCGCTTTTCCCTCAATTTTATATTTGTTTTTTATATGCTCAAATTCTTGTTCCACGATTTAATTTTTCTGTATTTTTCTTCTATTTGGCAGCATTTTCTTCGCGTTCGCTTTTTATCAGTCCGTCCACTCCCAGAAGCGAAAGAGTGCCGAGTTTTTCCGTCATCTCATCGCTCGACTGCACTCTGCCCGAATTAAACCACTCCTGATAAACCGCAATCACTCCCGCTGTCATGTAATTTGCGGTAACCGACAACCCGATCGGCGAAAGAGCAATTTTATTTTCAAGCTCGCTCATCAATTTTTCTTTTATTGAATTTTTGATTTGATTTATGAGATTTGTGTTTCTGTC